>NZ_CP197171.1:2153506-2461150 GCF_052055485.1 Amphibacillus sp. Q70
AAAAAGAAAATTGGAATATATTTGATCAGATAGCTTCTTATTCTGAACTTTATAATGGGGTAATGGGTGAGTGTTTTTCTGTTCCTAAGCACAATTTTTCAATCACTGGATTACCAAGGAATGACTTTCTATATTCCTCAAATGGGAGAGAACTTCTTGCAAAGGCTTTACAGACTGATGATATTCAATCAAAGAAAATTGTGTTTTATATGCCAACTTATCGAAAATCTACCACATTAGGAGAAAACTCAGGAAATAAAAATTCTGCTAATATTTTTGGTTTTGATGTTTTTAATTTAGAGTACTTTACTGATTTTTTGAAGGAAAATGATATTGTTTTTGTTACCAAACTACATCCCCTTGAAGAAGTACAGTATAGTCAAGCAATGGTAAGTGATCAGATTTATTTTCTTGATGACCAAATGTTATTTAGAGAAGGAATCGATTTATACCAAATATTAAATGCAGTTGATTTGCTGATTACGGATTACTCTTCTATCTATATAGATTTTTTATTATTGAATAGACCGATGTTATTCACACCAACAGACTTAGAAGATTATATGAACACTCGTGGGTTAATTCTTAATCCATATGAGGAGTATACACCAGGCCCCAAAGTGATTGATCAGTTAAATTTACAAAGGGAATTGCTGAATTTATTAAGCAACCATGATTTATATTTAGAAGAGAGAACAAAACTATTGAAAATATTTCATACTTTTACAGATGGTCATTCAGCTGAACGAATATGGAGTAGGATTGAACAATTAATGTTAAATTAATTTTTAGTAAAGGAGTAAGGAAAATTGCCAATCTTATCAGTTATTATGCCTGTCTATAATGCTAGTGAGTATTTAGCCGAAAGTATTGAAAGTATTTTAACACAAACTTTTTCACAGTTTGATTTTTATCTTATAGATGATGGCTCAATAGATGATTCCCTTGATATAATTAAAAAATATCAACAAAAAGATCATAGAATTAGGATTATAAGCAGAGAAAACAAAGGAGTTGCTTATTCTCTGAATGAGGCACTAGCTTTATCAAATAGCACTTATATAGCTAGAATGGATGCTGACGATATTTCATTTGCAAATCGATTTGAAGAACAAATATCTTATCTTGAAGACAATCCAAATATAGATGTTTTAGGAACAAAAATTGTTGGAATTGGTGATTTTAATCTATCAGAACGGAATGAAGTTGAGAAAAGATATGGTATAGAAATAGGTAGTAATCAGTTGTTAAGAGATAATTTAATTTGTCACCCTTCGGTCATGATGAGACGTTCATTTATTAATGCGATGAATGGTTACTCTCATCAATATCAATATGCGGAAGATTATGATCTTTGGATTAGGGGAGTAAAAGGAGGATTTACTCTACAAAATCTTCAGAAAGAGTTATTGCAATATAGAATGCATCCATCTTCTATTGTAAGTAAAAATACAGAAAACCATCACGTTTTAAAAGATTTAATTAATATTAGGTTGGACTTTTTTGCCGATATGCTTTTTTCAAAAGACTTTTCATATATCATTTGGGGGGCTGGTACGGGTGGACAAATAGCCTTGGAAATACTCAAAAGAAGGTTTAATAATTGTCATTTTATCGGTTTTATTGATGGCTATAAACAAGGTAATTTTCTTAATAATAAAGTATATTCACCTGAGGCTCTTAAAAAGTTAGACTTCGATTATTGTTTTACAGCGACGACCCCGGGTAAAGTTCTGGCAGAAAAGTCTTTAGTAGAACTAGGCTTTGAGCCTTTTTATGATTTTTTTTATTTAATATAAACACGTATAATACCTATCGTTCTAATCTATGGATAAGGGAATGTGACTATGAGAAAAAAGGTTTATTTATTTGGTGCCTCTACTCTAGGTGAAATAGCTTTTAATAAATTAAAAGATGAGTTTGAAATATTAAACTTTATTGATAATAATGCAGACAAACAAGATGAATATTTTTGTAATCTTAAAGTCATCAGTTTAATGGAAGCTATAAATGAAAAGAATCATTTAATTATCATCTGTAGTATGTATGATGTGGAAATGGCGAAGCAATTATTAGAAATAGGGATTAAATCATTTGCGGTATTTAAAATGAGCCATGAACATCATCATGTTTCCTATTTTGATTATACTAGTGTTGGAGATTTTTCAGTACAGAGCAATAAAATCTGCTTATTAGTCCAAAATCATTCAGGCTCTAATTCATTCGCTTTAAGCAAACTGATTCCAAAGGAAATTGAAAGTAAGCATGAAATCATTGTATTGTCAAAAAATGATCTGACACCAAATTATTACTATGATATGATTACGAGCCATATCGTTATTACCACCCATGATTATAGGTGTGCTGAAAACCAGATTAATATTCAATTTTGGCATGGTATCCCGCTCAAGGGTATTTCTTATATGAGCAACTATAGTTATCAAGACGCAGAAGCAAATCATAGAGCTTGGAGTAAACTGGATTATATCGTATCGTCTTCCCAAACAGTAAGCACACTACTTAATGCTTGTTATGGTGTTGAGAGTAATAAATATAAAATTCTTGGTTATCCACGTAATGACTTAATGGATAAACAAGGTGGCAGAGCAAGACTGGAATCAATTTTTAATATAAATTTAAACAATAAAAAAAATATTTTCTACATGCCAACCTATCGTTTAAACGCATATGGAGAGGGTAATGGGACTGATGAACAGCTGCTTACCCAATTGAGTTTTGAGCAATTGAAAAGGTTTAATACATTTCTTGAATATAATGATTTCTATTTATTTATCAAGTTACATCCTGAGGAACAAATGATTAATCATCAATTAAGCCATATTAAGACAATAGATGAGAAGGTTCTGAAAGAAAGTAAAATCGATTTGTATGAGTTATTAGGTGAAGCAGATCTTTTAATAACGGACTATTCTTCAGTTTATTTTGACTTTTTATTGCTAGATAGACCAATCATTTTCTTTACCCCTGATATTGACCGATATAAAGTTGATAGAGGATTTCTCTTAAATCCAATAGAATTTTGGATGCCAGGTGAGATTGTGTATACAATTGAGGAATTACAGCAAGAAATGCTAAATTCATTATTTACAGTAGATAAATTTGTAGAGCAAAGAAGAACATTAAAGAAGATATTTCATCAGTATCAGGATTCACAATCAGGATATCGAGCTTGGAAATTTATCGATGAAATATTGGATTCAACTTCAGAATAGAGAGCGGGTGATAAATTGGTTAAAGTATCGGTAATCATGCCGACTTATAATAATGCCCTTTTCTTAGGTGATGCAATTGATAGTATATTAAAGCAAACTTTTCAAGACTTTGAATTCATTATTGTAGATGATGGAAGTACTGATCAAACGAGTGCTATCGTGAAAGGCTATGTAGCTAAATATCCTAATAAAATTAAATTTATTCAACATGTTAATAATTTGGGGGCTGGACAAGCTCGAAATTCGGGTATTGAGCAAAGCAGTGCTAATATAATTATGTTAGCTGATGCTGATGATATTCAGGCTTCAAATAGGATGGAGATTCTTTATCAGGAGTTAAAAACATTTGATCTTGTTTTTAATGATTGTATGATGATCAATGCTAAAGGTGATCGTCTAGGTCGAACAAAGGGTTACCTAGAAAGCTTGAATAATGACAATGTTATCCTTGAAATGTTAAAGCGAAATCATTTTTGGTCAAGTTTGGTCATGATGAAGAAAACGACAGATGTGCATTTTGATTCAAGTTTAGCTAGTGCAGAAGATTTTGAACTTTTTCTGCGTCTTTTTATAAAAGGTTATAAATTTAAGATAGTTGATCAAAGTCTTACTTCCTATCGTATCCATCAAGATAATTTATCAAGTGATACAGCTAAGGCAAATCAATCCATTATGCAGATATTACAGCGATTGGATTTGGATCATTTAAAATTAGTCTTAAAAGAGAAACATCGAGAAGTAGATATTAATCTAGCTATTGCAGCAGCTTATTTGTGGAGAAACGAACCGATGCAAGTCATTGAGTTGCTAAGTGGAAGCAATTTAAATCATGAAGGCTATTTTCTATTAGCCGTTAGTTACTATTTGTTAAAAAAGTATAGTAAGGTAAAAGAAACGTTAATGGTTTTGATGGGTTACTCAAACAATGCCGCAATTAAAAATAATTTAGCTGTTATTGAAGTGTTACAAAATCATAATGTTCATTTAGCGAATAAGTATCTGAATGAGGCAATTACACTTCAACCTGATTACCAAGATGCCAAAGTAAATTTAGAAATGTTAAAGCAAAATAGAACTAGTTCTTTAAAATTCACTAAAAGACTATTACGAGAAAACTTAATGGAAATTGACCATTATAAACAAATTAAATCTAGGTAAATGATCATTTCAAAAGGAGGCGAAAAATATTGTATTTCATAAAGTTGTTGATTGAAATACGATATTAGACCAAATATGAAAGCAATTATATTAGCAGCTGGATTGGGCACACGTTTGGGAAAAGATCATCCGAAAGCCTTAACTCTATTAGAAAATGGCAAAAGTATTTTAGCCAATCAAGTACAAAAATTAGAACGTTACATAGCAAAAAAGGACATCTTTGTTGTGGTGGGTTATAAAAAGGAATTAATTATCGAGGCGTTTCCAGAGCTCTCATTTGTCATTAATGATGATTATCATGTAACGAATACGTCAAAGAGTTTATTAAAGGGTTTAGAGGCAGTCGGTCATTCTGATGTCATTTGGCTCAATGGTGATGTCTTTTTTGATCAGGAGCAAGTATTGAGTAGAGTAATTCAAGCATCAAATTCTTGTGTGGCTGTGAACACGGTCCCTGCAGAAGATGAAGAAGAGGTAAAGTACACGATTAATGCATCTGGTACGATCGATTTGTTGTCTAAGGAAATCCCCCTTGATGAAGCTTTAGGTGAAGCGGTGGGAATAAATAAGGTAAAAAGTAATGATGTAGCTATTCTAAGGGAAAAACTAGAACTTTGTAATGAGCAAGATTTTTTTGAAAAAGCTATCGAATTGGCTATCTTACAAAATAAGACATCATATCACCCTATTGATATTTCTGATCTTATTTGTCAGGAGATTGATACAAAAGAAGATTTACAAGTCGTAAACCAAACGATTCAATCACTAAAGTATATTTAAGGAAATGACCACAATGAAAAACAGAACTATTATTTTAGATCTTGATGATACACTCTATTGTGAACATGACTATGTAAAATCTGGTTTTTTAATGGTGTCTAAATTTCTAGCGGCAAAAAGTAGAATAGATCAGTTAATTATTTATCAGAAGATGGTGGAGATATGGAATCAATATGGTCGAGGAAAAGTTTTTGATTTAGTTTGCCGTTTTTTTCTAATTGAAAATGTTGAAATCAACCAGCTTGTTCAATTGTATCGAGAACATGTTCCTAACATTCAACTATATGACGATGCTACTGCTTTTTTAAATATTCAAAGAGAAAAGGGAAATCAGCTTGGTTTAATTACGGATGGATTATCGATCATGCAATGGCATAAAATAAAAGCACTCAAAATTGAACATTATATCGATCATATTGTTGTTTCTGATGATCTAGGAGGTCCAGATTTTTGGAAGCCTAGCTCAGCCCCTTATTTAAAAGTATTGAATTCGTTACAAATAAAAGCTCAAACTGGAATGTATGTTGGTGATAATCCAGTAAAGGATTTTGTAACTGCTAAAAAATTGGGTATGAAAACAGTTCGGATTGTACGAGAGATAGGAGATCATGTGAGGACTACTGTAACAGCTGAGTTTGAAGCAGATTGGAAAATTAGTTCATTACTAGAATTAACGGATGGGTAGGAATAGTAAATGAATGTGTTGGTGACGAGTATTTCAAAAAAGGTGCCCCTTTTACAAGAAGTGAAAAAAGCATTAAAACGAGTTAATTCACGGGGATGTTTATATGGTGCAGATACAGATGACCAAGTGATTGGACGATATTTTGTTGATTTTTTTTGGCAAATGCCCCCATTATCTGATTTGACCATAGATCAGTTGATTACATATTGTCGAGATCATCATATATCTTCGATTATTCCAACTCGTGATGGTGAGCTTGTTTATTTTGCTGATTATAGGGACCAATTGGAAAAAAATGATATCTCAGTTATGGTATCTTCTTCTTTAGCCATTACGACTACACTAGATAAGCTAACGTTTTATCAATATGCCTTTGCTAATCATGTACCTGCAATTAAAACTGAATTGTGTCTTGATAAAATCAAGGTAGAGCGTTTCGTTGTTAAAGAACGCTTGGGATCAGGTTCAAACCAGCTTGGCATTAATCTTGAACGTGAAGAAGCTAGCGTTTTTAGTCAAAAGCTTAAGAACCCCATTTTTCAGCCCTATTACTCTGGTAAAGAATTTAGCATTGACATGTATGTCAATCATTCAAATGAAGTTGTCGGAACGATTGTCCGAAGTCGTGACTATATTGAGCATGGGGAAGCACAAATCACAACAGTAGTCGACCATCCACAACTTACTCAAGCATCGATTCATCTTGCTAAACAGTTTGATTTTTATGGTCATGTCGTCCTTCAAGCCATTGAGAGTCAGGGAGGAACATTTCATTTTATTGAATGTAATGCACGTTTTGGTGGTGCTTCGACTTTAAGTGTTGCCGCTGGTCTTGATAGTTTTTATTGGTTTTTGCAAGAAGTATGTGAGGGGAAATATATTTCAGCGGCCCAGTTTAGTAAATCAAAAAAGTCATTACGTTTAGTACGCTATCCACAAGACCTTATCATTACTAAAGGGGAAATTGAGCGATGAAAACAATGGTTATTATTCAAGCAAGAATGGGTTCGTCACGTTTACCTGGGAAAGTTTTAAAATCTCTCGGTCAAACAACTATTTTAGATCATGTTGTTTCACGATGTCAGCAAATAAAACAGGTTGATCACGTTGTGGTTGCAACATCTGATTTATCTGTAGATAATCAAGTAGAGCAATGGTGTAACCGGCATAATGTGCCATGCTTTCGTGGTTCAGAAACAGATGTACTTACTCGTTATTATGATTGTGCACAAATTTATCAGCCAGATTGTATTGTTCGGGTAACTGCTGATTGTCCTTTTGTTGATTATCATCTAGCAGAAAAATTGATTAAACAAATGAATCAAGACAAGGTGGATTACATAAAGGTAGCGGGTGATTTAACGCGGGGCTTAATTGTTGAAGTTTTTTCTTTTCGAGCACTAGCCTATATTTTTGAAAAAGGTCATGAGGAAAGGCATCGTGAACATGTGACTTACTTTGCCTATGAATATCCAGAGCTATTTAATTATTCAACCTATCAGGCGCCTGATTATTTACTTCATCCTGAATTACGAATTACGGTTGATACAATTGAAGATTATCAAATGATCATGCAAATTGCCGAGCACACACAAGATAAATTAATTAGTGCTGAAACGATTGTTGATTTTTTGTTGAATCATCCTGAAATTGCAAAAGTAAATGAGCATATTCAACAGAAACCAGTAAAATAGTAGGAATATTTAATTGCAATGGAGGTGTGTGGATGCAAATCGTTTTTCGAGTAGATGTCTCGATTCAAATTGGCAGTGGTCATGTTCAAAGATGCTTAACGTTAGCTGATCAACTTAAACAGAAAGGGGCCCAGCTTAGTTTCGTTATAAAGGAACAAGAAGGAAATATGAAGTCTGAGATCGAGCAAAAGGGTTATCCAGTTTATCAAATTGAGCCAACTCATCTGACAGATGAAAGAATTGATGCAAAAGCAACATTAGCTGTGATTGAACAGTTTTTTGATCAAGTTGATTTATTAATTGTTGACCATTTTCAATTATCGAGTATTTGGGAAAGTGTTGTTAAATCATCTGTTTATAGATTGATGGTGATAGATGACTTGGCGAATCGAGAACATAATTGTGATCTTTTGCTTGATCAAAATTACTATCACGGATTTCAATTACGTTATCGGAATCTTGTTCCAGTATATTGTCGTTTATTATTAGGACCAAAGTATTTATTACTCCGTCCTGAATTTTATCAAATCATTCGCAAACAACGTGAGTATGATCCGATAAAAAAAGTATTAGTTTTCTATGGTGGGAGTGATCCAACAAATGAAACTGAAAAAGTTTTAAAAGCCCTCGATCACTGTTCATTAGCTGACACAACTATCGATGTTGTGATTGGATCAAGTCATAGACAGGCTGAGCAAATAAAACAACTTTGCGCAAGAATTAAGGCAACGTATCACTTTAATATTGATTATATGGCTGAACTGATTGCGGAAGCAGATCTTGCTTTCGGTGCTGGAGGTATTTCAATGTGGGAACGCTGTTATCTCGGTCTGCCCTCTGTTGTAACTATTGTTGCCGATAACCAATGCCAAGCAACCATTGATGCTGAAAGAGAAGGATGGATACTTAATCTAGGTTGGCACGAAGATGTAACAACTGATGACTATCAAAAAGTATTAAAGTCTAGTCTTCAAACACCAGATAAATTGAAGACAATTGAAAATAAATTAAAGCCATTTTTTAATCATGAAATAGGAGCAAGTCATCCAGTTGTAAATGAAATTTGCACTTTATTAGTAAAATCGGAGGAATAGGATATGGAATTGAAGATTGGCAACAGAAAAATCGGTATAAATCATGAACCTTTTATCATTGCTGAAATGTCAGGGAATCATAATCAATCATTAGATCGAGCACTTGCAATTGTTGAAGCAGCTGCTGAAGCAGGGGCAGATGCTATCAAGTTACAAACTTATACAGCAGATACAATGACACTTGATATTCATGAAGGTGATTTTTTTATTGAAGATGATAAGAATTTGTGGCAAGGAAACTCATTATATCATTTGTATCAGCAAGCATACACACCTTGGGAATGGCATCAGACTATTTTTGAAAAGTGTAAAGAGCTTGGTCTTCTCGCTTTTAGTTCCCCATTTGATGAAACAGCTGTTGACTTCTTAGAAAAGCTTAATGTACCCGCCTATAAAATTGCCTCTTTTGAGAATGTTGATCTTCCACTGATTAAGAGAGTGGCTAAAACGGGAAAACCAATGATTATATCAACGGGAATGGCAACGGCCGCTGAGTTAGATGATGCAGTTAAGGCTGCTAGAAATGAAGGCTGTAAGGATTTAATCCTGTTAACTTGTACAAGCACTTATCCCGCAACACCTGAAAATACCAATTTACGGACAATGCCCCATATGAAAGAACTGTTTAATTGCCAAGTAGGTTTATCAGATCATACCATGGGGGTTGGAGTGGCAGTTGCTAGTGTCGCGTTAGGTGCGACCGTTATAGAGAAACACTTTACTTTAGCTCGTGCAGATGGCGGGGTAGATTCAGCTTTTTCAATGGAACCGCCCGAATTAAAACAGCTAAAAGAAGAAACAACGAGAGCATGGCAAAGTCTAGGTGAGATTAATTATGGGCCAGTAGCTGATGAAATAGCTTCTTTAAAACATCGCCGATCATTGTATATTGCAGCTGATATTCAAAAAGGCGAAGCTTTAACCAAAGATAATATTAAGGCAATTCGTCCAGGTTTGGGTTTACCAACTAAATATTATGAAATGATCTTAGGTAAAAAAGTGATACGTTCGGTCAAAAAAGGTGAACCACTTACTTTTGATTTATTAATGGAGAGTGAATTATCATAATAGGATGAGATATAATTGTTTATTTTTATTACGAATTGAGTTGATATAATGAAAATTAGAGATAAATATTTATCATATGGTCAGCAATCGATAGATGCAACTGATATTGAAGAGGTTGTTAAAGTATTACAGTCCCCATTCCTAACTCAGGGACCCAAAGTAGATACTTTTGAAGAGAAAATAGCTCATTATGTCGGTGCCAAATATGCCGTTGCCTTTTCGAATGGGACAGCGGCACTACATGGTGCTTGTTATGCAGCTGGTATTACGAATGGCGATGAGGTGATTACAACACCAATGACATTTGCTGCTACTTCAAATGCCGTTTTATACTGTGGTGGCATACCTGTCTTTGCTGATATTGATCAATTAACCTATAACCTTGATCCAAGTCAAATCACTCAACATATTACTAGCAAAACAAAAGCCATTATTCCAGTTGATTATACTGGTCGGCCTGCTGATATGGATGCTATTAATGAAATTGCCAACCAACATAATTTAATTGTGATTGAGGATAGTGCCCATTCATTAGGGGCAAATTATTGTGGGCGAAAAGTAGGGACCTTGGCAGATATGACAATGTTTAGTTTCCATCCAGTTAAGCCTATTACTGCTGGAGAAGGGGGCATTATTGTCACTGATTCAGAGGAGTATTATTATAAACTTAAGCAGTTTAGGAATCACGGCATTGTCCAACAACCAGAGAAAGCCCCATGGTATTATGAAATGCAGGAACTTGGATACAATTATAGAATGACAGATATATCAGCGGCATTAGCCAGCTCTCAGTTAGATAAGCTTGATACTTTTATTAAAAGGAGAACAGAATTAGCAAAACAATATCAGTACCTACTGGAAGATATTTCATTTATTCAACAGCCAGTATTTTTAGATAACTTTGATTCAGGCTGGCATCTTTATGTAATTCAGTGGAAAGAGCCCCATGTATCAAGAAGGAAAGCATTTGAATTTCTTAGAGAAAATAATATTGGCGTCCATGTTCATTATATTCCGGTCTATTGGCACCCTTATTATCAAAAACTTGGTTACAAAAAGGGTCTTTGTCCAAATGCAGAAGCTTTATACCAAAATCTGATTACACTTCCTTTATTTCCGAAAATGGAGAATTCAGATATTGAAGATGTTGTTAAGGGATTGAAAAAGGCTGGAGATAGATTTGGAAATTAGGGTGTTGTATTTTGAAGAATGCTCTCAGTTGGTTTGAATAGAAAAAAGTATTTATTAAGTAGTGATTTTTTAAAAAATTATGAGTAAAGTTATTTAATCGGATAGATCGATTTGCTGGGGTTAATAAAAAATTTTTGAAAATGGAACTATATTATTTTAGATGAGTTGAGGTCATTCTATTCACTTGCAAAAATGTATATGAATCCATTAAAGAGTAGATAGTCTAGGTGTTTAGGGGAATTGGTATTTATTACTAATTCAGGCGAGGAAAAAGAAAAGACATAAGATAAAAGTAGTGCATTGAAAAATTAATAGAGGAAGGTTAAATGGTTGGTTATATTACCATCATTTTAAAAGTATTGACTAGTTTTGCTTACTATAAAGATTGTGAATAAAGTGTGTAAGTTCCTATTCACTCAAGGTACTTTAAAACTCTATCTTTGAACTCATCATGGAGAAGAAGCTGGTTTATAACCATTGCCTAGTTTTGGAAGTCACTATCTTCCCATTCAGATTTCAGTTCTCTTATTCGTAAAAATAATGCTTTTAATAGAGCTTTCTCATTGGAGAATGCTCCTTTTTTAGTTACTTCTCTATAGCTGTCATGAATTGCTTTCTAGTGCGTTGATCGTGTACTTAACTTTACGATACGATTGAAGCCTTGATGCTCGACACGATGTGGTCGAAGTTTCTAGTCCAAACGTCAATAGTTTATAAACAGGTAATCTATTATTGTTTAAAGGATTCAAAAGTACTTAGGCAAGGTTTTGAAGCTTGATACATCATAGAAATACTTCCGATAGAAAATTACATCGCAAAATAAGGACCGTAAGCTCTCTCATTGGCACCGCTTAGTTTACGCTCCTTATTGTCTAAATGTTTGTTCTTTATCTTTACCCATTATTTTTAATTTTAAATATTTCACGATCGTGTTCACCTATTTTTTTATCTAAGTAGCCAATGTCATCTTTCGTTGCCAAGTTATCCAAACGTGCTATCGTTTTTGAGTGGTATTCCGTTAATTTTACTGTTTGATTGTGGATGATATCTTGATTAGATTCAATGTTTGATAAACGTTCATTTGTTGTTTTCTGTTCTTGCTTAACGCCGTCAACTTCTCCTTTAACCCCATTGAGCCCTTGCTTAACGCCGCCAACTTCTTCTTTAACCCCATTGAGCCCTTGCTTAACGCCGTCAACTTCTCCTTTAACTGCATTTAATCCTTGCTTAACGCCGTCAACTTCTTCTTTAACCCCATTGAGCCCTTGCTTAACACCGTCAACTTCTCCTTTAACTGCATTTAATCCTTGCTTAACGCCGTCAACTTCTCCTTTAACTGCATTTAATCCTTGTTTAACGCCATCAACTTCTCCTTTAACCCCATTGAGCCCTTGCTTAACGCTGTCAACTTCTTCTTTAACTGCATTTAATCCTTGTTTAACGCCATCAACTTCTCCTTTAACCCCATTGAGCCCTTGCTTAACACCGCCAACTTCTCCTTTAACTGCATTTAATCCTTGTTTAACCCCACTTACTTCTTGCTTTAGTCCTTGTAGTTCAGTTAATATTTTTTCTAAAACAATTTCACCCATCTTGGTCCTCCTCTCTTGATAAACTTTTTAAATTTTCTCTACTCGTTTCTTATCATTAAATTAGCATATAAAGTATTTAATCACAACCTGAAAAAGCAGGCTTGTTTTTAACAAAACCATAGCAACAAAGGTAAGCCCTTTAAGTATCTAACTTTATAATTGATTTTTATTTATCTAAATGATGTGAAATTAATATTTGCTAAAAAGATTTATCACTTTTCATATAATACGAGATGATCCGATTTTCTTATAAAATTTTCATAAACACATTAAGGTAAGAATGTATGATAAACACTTTGAAAAAGGATGAAGATGTTGAAACAAATTAGGAGGATGTTTCCAGTAATAGTATGTTGATTAGCCTTTATCACAGATAACCGTCCGTAAAACTCGGGGCAACAATGGGTTTCGATGGGGCGAGTAACCGCAAATCACTTCGTTGGGACGAGTAACCGCAGTCCCAGTCCCACGACGTTGGTCACGCAGGCGTTACCACACGATGTGGTGGTTTTAGCCTGTAGTCCTTCGAATAAAGAAAGGAAACAAATCTATTAGGCGGGAGATCAGGTGAGCTAATGTCCTGATTCACTCAACTAACACTCAGTGGGAGAAGATTGAAAACTCCGATTCAGTGAAGTTTCGTTTTATCAAACACTTAAGGTTTTCAAAAAGTATTTAATCTCTTAATAATAGAAATGGTGATCCAATCACTAATTATTATTAGGAGGTTTTTTATTATGGCAAGAAGAAAAAAATCAACACAAATGTTTCATGAGTACTTTGAAGAATGGATTGAGTTATTTAAAGTTGGAGCAATTCGAGAGATAACACTTCAAAAGTATTATATGAGTTTGCAAAGATTTGAAGAGTTAGCACCTAATTTAAAAATGAATGAATTAGATCGGAAAAGTTATCAAAAACTGCTCAACGATTATGCACTTACTCACGAAAAACAAACAACGATGGACTTTCATCATCAATTAAAAGGCGCTATTCTCGATGCAGTTGATGAAGGAATCATAGAAAAAAACCCAACACGAAAAGTTATTATTAAAGGGAAAACACCACGTGAGAAAAAAATCAAATTTCTTAATCAATTTGAAATTCAAGCATTATTAAGAGAATTAGACTTGCAAGAAGAAATTAGTTGGGATTGGTTTATACTTTTCATTGCCAAAACAGGATTAAGATTCTCCGAAGCATTAGCACTGACACCAAATGACTTTGATTTTTCAAAACAACAAGTCAATGTAGAAAAAACTTGGAATTACAAAGAGACAAAAGGGGGCTTTCGGTCAACAAAAAATGAATCTTCTAAACGGAAAGTTCAACTAGATTGGCAAATTGCCATACAGTTTTCCCAATTAATTAAAAATATGGACATTGATGAAACTGTCTTTGTAAAAGGAAGGGTTTTTAATTCTACAGTAAATAATCGACTAAAAGCCTTATGTTTAAAAGTTGGAATTCCAGTTATAACCATCCATGGATTGCGACACACACATGCTTCACTTTTACTTTTTGCAGGTGTGTCTATTGCAAGTGTTGCTAGAAGGCTTGGTCATTCTAGCATGATAACAACACAAGAAACCTATTTGCACATTATTAAAGAATTAGAAAGTCAAGATAATGATAAAATTATAAGACATCTCGCTACCTTGATTTAATCTTATACCTCTTGCTATAATTGATTATAATCATTATTATCGTTATAATGGATATAAGTTAATTATAAATGAGGTGGAGTAAATGAGTATCGAAAGAAAGATAACAAAAATAGGTAAAAGTTATGGAGTTACTTTACCCGTTGATATGCTTGCTGAACATGGAATAGAGTATGGGGATATGGTTGAAATAAAAAGTGATAAAGAAAAAATTACAATTAGAAAAAATCAAAAAGTATCTTTACCAGACGGTATTAGTTCGGATTTTTTTGAAATATTAGAAGAAACGTCAAAAACTCATGATGAAGCACTGAAACAGTTGGTTGATAAATAATGATGAGATATTTATCAAGTAAAGAAGTCATTGCAATTAACACTTTTGTTATCAAAAAATATAGTCCTGACGAACCATTAGGTGTAAAAGACCATGCTTTGTTGGAATCTGCTGTTAAAGGACCACAAACTACGGTTGGTGGAGAAGATGCTTATCAATCACTATTTGAGAAAGCAGCTGCTCTATTTGAGTCTATTGCACTAAACCATGCTTTTATTAATGGGAACAAAAGAACAGCACTGCATTCATTAGCTATTTTTTTAAGATATAATGGTTATAATTTAAATATGGAAACTGACCAAAAGGTTGATTTCACGGTAAATGTAGTATTACACCATTACTCTTTTACCGAAATTGCAAGTATTATTCAAAAGTATTCAGTAAAAATATAGCCACACAAAGGCAAATTAAGACCGTCTAAGAATTCTTTAGACGGTCTTAATTTGATTGAATGGTAGATTTTTTATCATATCAATTTATTCATAACTATTAAATAATAAACAAAACTGCTTTGCTTAGATAAAGCTGTATCACAGCGTAAGTAATAAGGAATGAGTAAAAAGGAGGGATTGTCAAATTTTTTGATGATATTTAATTATTATTTAAGTGATTATTAAGAAATAAATTTTTAAAAAATAAGTATACAGTAGGATTTATTCATAAAAATGACTATAATCACTCATAAATTATATTCAAAATAAATATATCCATTTTACATATATCCAAAATGGATATATTATATCTATAAGTACTAATTAAGTAGGTGACTTTAATGAGTAAAAAAAACACAGATTTAAATATTCCAATTAACTACACTTCATTTTTGATTTTATTATGTTTGAGGCAACCTTCACATGGTTACGAAATTATGAAATATGTTCAGAATGTTACGAATGGGTTGATTACTATCGGGCCGGCAACCATGTACAGAAGTATATCGGATTTCTTAGACAAAGGTTATATATCTTTAGTTGCGGAAAAAGGGACAAAAAAAGAATATGTTCTGACAGAGAAGGGAGAAAATCTGCTGAAAAGGCAAAAGGAATTTTTAGATTTATTGCACACAATTTCGAAGAATAGAGGTGTTAATGATGAAAAAAATTAGACGCTTTCATTCTGGAAGTGCTAAGGAAAAAGAATTTTTAAATAAAATGTTAAAAGACGGTTATCTTCTTGATAAGGTAGGAAATTTTTTATACACGTTCAAAAATATTAGGGAAGAAAAGGATTATGGTTTAGTTGTTGAATATTCAACTGAAAAAATCATCGATCCAAAAACGGATTGGACACAAGAATTAAATGTAAAGGGTTTAGTAGAAAAAAGTTATTTCTGACAAATTATTATATGATCTATACTTATTTTGAAAAAGATAAGGAGACAATACTTAATAATAATAATGATATGTCTGATGCTGTTGAATTAAATTATTTGAAAAAATTTAGCGATAATTTTAAAGCTTTAAGAACAGGTGTGACTTTCTTAGGTGTATTACTTTGGTTTTTATTAATATTAATTGTTGAATACTCAACCTTGTCCATGGGTTTATGGAAAATGACTATTCCTTCGTCTTTGCTTCTAACACTTTGGATATTTACTCCTATCTATATGAGAGCTATTTCTAAAAGAATCGCTATACTAAGAGAAAAGACGGGTGATTTCAGTGGTATCTGGGCTCCGACGTGGGTAATCAAAATTAAAAATCAACAACAAACTCCAGAGATTGATAAGCTTTCATATTTGGGAAATTGGAGGTTGGGAAGCACTTCTGATAAAAAACAAGAGTATTATTATCAATTACAAAGTCATTTTTCCGAAGAAGATATTAAGCAGAATATTTCTTCAGTTCTAAATATAGATGCAAATAACATTAAGGTTATATCTAGTGTAGGTTTATATCCCATTGGATTCTCTCATGGAGGATTCTGATAAAAAATGTATGAATCAATGTAGACTTATCTCAATAAATTATAAATCTTGTAACTATAAATTCATTTTTTCTATCATAATTAGGCGAGAGGATTTCCAACCTTAAGGCAGGCTAACGTCGCAGCGTTCTGGGACTGCGTTACCAATGTTGTCAGGTTAAAACGAACGTTATAACTTATTAAATTCATCAATGAATCCATGAAACTTCTGAGTTTTACCAGAGTTCATTCATGGCACTGATGGATTATTTTTTTGCGACAGGAAGCTATTTCAATGTGACTGTCAGCTATCATGCACCAGCCAATTGGCTACTTGCCATTACTAGCTTAATGCTTAATTTAATCTTGGCCGTTTGGCAAATCTACCGAATCGTTAAATATCGACGTCATCCATTAAAAGATGAGTTATGGTATACACGTGATGAGCAAGGATCAGGAACTAAGCCGATTGATTTTGTTGTTTAATCTGCTTAATGTTGTTTTTTTAGAAGATCAAGTAAAAATAAAATGACTTAGAGCGAGCCAATTTAAGCGGCTCGCTCTAAGTTGATTATTTATCACAGAAACCGCCCATAAAACTCGGGACTGGGGCTGTGATTACTCGCCCCACCGGAACCATATGCATGACCTACATCCTGTAGGCCCAACTCCCACTGATTGAAGTTTCGTTTTATTTTGGGCTATCCGTATTTTTAATTATCTTTTCCCTTATTGACTTTATATCGTAACCAGACGGTGCTTTCTTTTAGTGGTTTGGCATCGATTAACGTAAATGAGACAGGCTTCTCTTTGGAAAAGGGCTCTTTTGCATTAAACAAGCTTTGCTCGTCAGAGCCGTCTGCGATGGGTGCCATGACAATACTCACTTCATCAACTAAACCACTATCAATATAGGACCAGTTCACGGTACCGCCTCCGCCAATCATCACATTTTTCATTTTAAAAACAGTTGCTAGTTTGTGGAGAACAAGGGCATTGTCTAGTTGATCTTTGCCAGCAATAATATAGGAAATGTTCATGCGTCTCAAGAAATCTTTATAAGCATTGCTGACACGTTCTGTTAAAACTTCAATAACATGAGAGTCGATATTTCCATAATCAACAACATTCTTTTCCCAGCCTAATCTTCCCGATGGATCGAGCGAGATATAGTACATCGGTGCATTGTCATCAGCTATAAAATCTCCTTCTGGAACAGGATCTGCTTGTTCATTTAGCTCTGGTTTACGGTAAAACGTGGTATTATCATCAGTTGTCACCCGTCCATTAATATAGCCTTGAATGTTAAAGACCTGCTTATCGGGATAGAGGGCTAATTCCTGATATTGCTGACTGCCAGCTTTAAATTCTGGTAAATCGATCGCATGAATCTTCCCATCAAGTGATGTGTGGGTATGAATAATAACGTATGGTTTTTGCATTGAAAATTCCTCCTATTATAATTATCAATAGATCAAGATAAAGAAAGCTGTATTTAAATATCCATTCATGGTGGGTTTGGTTAGATTTAGGTCAATTCTTTAATGCTTGCTTCAAGAATAGAGATCCCCTTTTGAATGCCCACTTTATCAATGATTAAAGGGGGTAATAATTTGAGCACTTCATCATTTGCTCCTGATGTTTCAATAATCAATCCTTTTTCAAAAGCTTTTTTAGCTATTTTTTGGGCAATACCAGGAGTTCTACAAGCGATTCCCTGCATCAAGCCCCTGCCTCGTAATTCACCATGAATAAATGGATAGGTCTCAATTAACCTGGTTAATTGTTGCGTGATGACTTCCGCTTTTTCTTCAATAGTAAAGCTAAATTTATCATCTTTCCAATAATTGAGAGCTTCTGTTGCTGCTATAAATGCTAAGTTGTTACCCCTGAATGTCCCGTTATGTTCACCTGACTCCCATTGATCCCATTCAGGCTTTATTAATGTCAGTGCCATTGGTAACCCTATTCCACCAATAGATTTAGATAGACAAACAATATCTGGTTTAATTCCTGCTGGCTCAAAGCTAAAGAAAGTACCTGTTCGGCCGCAACCGGCTTGAATATCGTCTACAATTAAAAGAATGTTGTGCTCCTTACAAATTTGTTCGATCTTTTTTAACCATGAAAAACGAGCTGCATTTAATCCGCCTTCTCCTTGAACAGTTTCTAAAATGATTGCTGCTGGTAAATCGACACCACTTCCACTATCGGAAAGAAACCTTTTTAAATAATCAATCGTATGGTCCCCCTGCAGATAATGGTCGAAAGGCATGATGGTAACGTTATTTAATGAAATGCCAGCCCCTTTTCGCTTGAATGCATTACCGGAAAGAGAAAGAGAGCCAATTGTCATACCATGAAAAGCATTGCTAAAGCTAATTATGTTTTCTCTTCCAGTAACTTTACGAGCAATTTTTATAGCACTTTCGACAGAATTTGTTCCAGTAGGTCCTGGAAACATTACTTTATAGTTTAATTCTCTTGGCTTAAGAATGATCTCACTAAATTTTTTCAAAAATTGACCTCGCGTGACTGTTGCCATATCTAAACTATGAATAATGCCATCATTTTGCAGATATTCTATCATTACACTTAGCATATTATCATTATTATGCCCATAGTTTAATGCGCCTGCTCCAGAGAAAAAGTCTATATATTCTTTCCCACTTGAATCCCATAGAAAATAGCCTTTCGCTTTTTCAAATACAGTAGGGAAGCTTCGACTATAGCTTCTAACTTGAGATTCTAATTGCTCAATGGTCGCTAGTATTGATGGGTCATTTGCAGACATTTATTCCACCTCCTGTTTTGTGCTTTAAATAGGCTTCTTACACCTTATACCCATTGATGCAGAGTATTGATTCATTCGCTTAATCCTTAGATGTTAATTTCTAATTATTTTACATGCTAAAGTTAACTTTAGGTCAAATAAAAGTTATTGATAATAGATAAAATAACTGTTCATTTTGGCTTTTAGTCCACTAACTCAATGTGTACCGTTATACTATTATTGCCCAGGATAGTGCTCAAATTTTCTGGATGATCTATAGTACCTAAGCGCGTGTAAGAATATGATGTTGAGAAATTCTCGTAAAAAAGAACCAGTGTGTCAGAACCAAAAAGCATCAAGTCACCTGTTTCAATAAATTCGACTTGTTCACTTTGGCTTGGAAGGGATTCATCCAAATTAGAATATTTTTCATTACCATTTAGCTCATTCATTGTGATAGACAGAGGGAGTTTCGCTATAAATGCCTCAGTTGTTTCATTATCATAAAGTGTAGCTTGAAATGATTCATTATTAATGGTCAATAAGATATTATGCATTGATTCTTCATCCTCATCGATTGTATTTGCCTCTTCATCTGTACTCATATGCTCATTTGAACTTACTTCTTCATCTTGTTCATTGGGAGCTAAATTATTTGTTGAACATCCACTAATGAACAAGAATATAAATAGCCAAATTAAAGGAATACTTCTCATTTAATTCTCACTTCTTTCTTTTTAAAAAAGGATAATTAAGACTGATCAGTAATTTTTCTGATTTTCTTTTCAATGATATTCATTGTTGTGCTTCATCGTTATTCAATATGTTTTAAAGCTAGACTATGAGAGTATAGAGTGTTGTTCTTAGTCCTTGCTTTGAATCGGGTTTTCTATTTTGCAAGAAATGCTTTCCTATTCATAGGATGGGATCTAGGATTATGGTTTGTTAATCACATTATAATATGATATGCTTTTCGATAACAAATACCTAGATTGAATAGACTCGCATACCCAAAAGTTATAGGTGGAGGAGGGATATCATGGATGTCCGTGTTTTGCGATATTTTATTGCAGTAGCAAATCAACAAAGTATTTCGGCAGCGGCTAACTATTTACATCTGTCACAGCCTACGTTATCAAGGCAATTAAATGATCTTGAAAAGGAGTTAGGCTCAACTTTATTTATTCGGGGAAATCGAAAAATTTCTTTGACAGATGAAGGTGTCTACTTATTAGAAAAAGCGAGGGAGATTGTTGAGTTAGTCGATAAAACTGAAGCGAATTTTAATCAGTCATCAGAAATTATTAGTGGGGAAGTTTATATTGGCGGTGGTGAAACAGAAGGAATGCATTTGATTGCCAAAGCGCTAAAAGAACTTCTCAATGCACACCCAAGTATAAAATTTCACTTATACAGCGGAAATGCAGATGATATTATTAGTAAATTAGATAGTGGTTTATTAGATTTCGGCATTGTTATCGAACCAGCAGATAAACAAAAATATGATTATATAAAATTAACAGCTACCGATATATGGGGTGTACTTATGCGTAAAGATAGTCCACTAGCCGATCAGTTATTTATTGAACCTGAAGATTTAATGGATAAGCCACTGATTGTTTCCCGCCAAACAGCTGTTAGTAATGAGCTAGCAGGATGGTTTGGTCAAGAGGCTAATCATTTAGACATTATTGGTACATATAATTTACTCTATAATGCCTCGTTAATGGTGAAGGAGCATCTTGGGTATGCGCTGTGTATAGATAAGCTGATTAATACATCGGGAGATAGTGAGCTTTGCTTTCGCCCATTAAAGCCTAAACTGGAAGCGGGATTAAATATTATCTGGAAGAAACATCAAGTATTCTCAAGTGCAGCTAATGAATTTTTACAGCAACTTCGGAATCATTTAGCTAACTGACAGTCAGTTGCATGTTTGATAAAATAAGAGAAGTATGAATAATAAATCAAAAAGAGATTAGGTGAATAAGTTGATTTATATTGGCTTAACAGGATGGGGCGATCATGACAACCTGTACTCGGTCAAAATAAAAGATAAAGATAAATTAGCAGAATACAGCAGTCATTTCCCGATTGTAGAACTGGATGCCTCTTTTTATGCAGTACAGCCGATTCGTAATATGGAGAAATGGATCAAGGAAACACCTGCTTCCTTTCGTTTTGTTGTGAAGGCTTATCAAGGTATGACAGGTCACCAGCAGACAAATACACCTTTCGATACGAAGACAGATATGTTTGAAGCTTTTAAAGCTTCGATAGAACCCTTGATCAAAGCTGGAAAATTAGCAATGGTGTTATTTCAATTTCCACCGTGGTTTGATTATACTTCGGACCATATTGTCTATTTACGCTATTGTGTCCAGAAAATGATCGATATCCCTATTGCATTAGAATTTAGAAACCAATCTTGGTATAGGCCAAAAAATCGTGAGCAAACCCTTGATTTAATAAGAAAAGAGGGTTGGATTCATACTGTTGTAGATGAACCACAGGCTGGCGATGGCTCAGTTCCAATTGTTCCTGTTGTAACTCATTCAGATAAAACATTGATTCGTTTTCATGGTCGTAATGTCCATGGTTGGAATCGACCGAGGAATAAAGACACTAATTGGCGGGAAGTTCGTTACCTCTATAAATATAATCAGGTGGAATTGACAGAATGGCGTGAACGAATCTTACAACTGGCTAAAGAAACTAAAGATGTTTATATTTTGTTTAATAATAACTCTGGTGGAGACGCAGCTTCCAATGCTAAAACATTGCAAAAGATGTTAGATATTGATTATAAAGATTTAGCCCCACAGCAATTACGACTATTTTAGCTGTGAATTTAAAAATCAGTGTTGTTATGGATAAAAGAAAAAGAGCAGGATATGGCAATTGCTTTTGTTGTTTCAATCTTTAGATAGGCTAGGCTTGTGGCGATTCTCCATTTTACGATTAGATTATTTATCACAGATCACCCATCATAAAAATCGGGATGACAATGGGTTTCGATGGGGCGAGTCATCACAGCCCAAGTCTCACGACGTTGGTTACGCAGGCGTTATCACTACCACACGATGTAGCTAATAGAGAAATGAAATAAATCTATTGAGCTAGGAGCTTAGGTGAGCTAATGTCCTGATTCACTTAACTAAACAAATGTTTTCAATGGAGCGAGTAACCGCACGAAGGAAAGCTACGACGCCTTTGCAAGGTTAGCAAAACTGGGCTTATCGCCAAGTCTTTCTGGCGAATGCTATCGTTTGACTGAGACACTCGCCAATCAAATCTTTGATTTCTTTGATCGAGCAAGAATAAGTGCCTTACTTATTCTTGGCCCTAATCCCCATCAATACGGGTATTTGCCCTTTTTCCACTAAAAAAATTTACATTTTATTTATTAATAGGTGTCAAATGCTAAAGTTTGTGATATTATTAACATAATAAAAATATTTATAGGGGTGGTTAATTTGAAAAAGGCAATTTTAATGATGTTATTATTCACGGCATTTTTATTTGTAGGATGTAATGGTACTGAAGATACACCTCCAGAGGAAGATGCAGCAGAACAAACACCAGAAGAAGAGGAAGAAACATCTGAATCTCCTGATGAAGGAGAAGAGGCAATTGATGTTACACTAAAAACAATGTATAATGCACCGCATGGTGATAAAGCATTTGCTTCTACATTCGTAGTGATGGATGGTGATACTATTGTTGACGTCATTTTAGATGAATATCAATTTATGGATAATGCTGATGTTACTGGTGTTCCGAATTCAGATGCATCCTTTGGAGAAGGATCAGCTGAAGATGTTACTTTAATCAGTAAACTAGAAAATGATGAAATCTATTCTGAAATGATGGAAGGAGCTGGCTCAACAGTATCTTATAGTGATAACTTAACAGCTATTCAGGATTTTGCTATTGGTCAAACCGTTGCAGAAGTTGAAGCAGCTATTTCCGAATTAGATGATCTCGAAGAAGACGACGAAATAGCAGATGTTGTATCTGGTGCGACATTTGTTGATACAAGTGGTTATCTACAAGCAATTGTTGATACTGCTAATGAAGGCTTTGAATTTTCAAGTGCTCCAGAAGTTAATCTTGAGAATGCAGAATTAAGTTATTCTTTGCAAGCACCACATGGTGACCAATCATTTGCAGTTACAGCTGTTTTGCATGATGGAGACACTGTTCTAGCTGCTACAATTGATGAATTTCAGTATTTAGACCCTGCAGATTTTGATGGTGTACCAAATAGTGATGCTGGCTTTGGTGAAAATTACAATGATGATGTTGTACTCGCATCAAAAATACTAAACGACGAATCATATTCTGGTATGATGACTGATATTGCAGATGCTACAAGTACTTATGTTGAAAACATCCAAGCTATTATTGATCATGCTGTTGGATCGACAGTCGAAGAAATTGAAGCTACTATTGATGACTTAAATGGATTAGGTGAAGATGAAGAAATAGCAGATGTAGTTAGTGGAGCCACATTTGTTGATACATCAGGATATTTACAAGCCATTGTAGACACAGTCAATCATTAAACCGATTGCTTATTAAAATAGCCTCCAAATTTAGAGTGAAGCTTCTAAATCTGGGGGTTATTTTCATGGTTAGATAATATTTAATGTGGGTGTAGGGAAGAATGATAGTATCCACTGGTTGTTGTGTTAAATAAAAGGCTAGGGCAATGATTCAAAAGGGAAGCGATCGTTAGCTTAGTTCAAATAATCTTTTATATTAGTGAACTCTTTTTGGATACCTGTATTGATCGATACACCTTTCATGCCACATCTCATACTGTTTTTACCAACTGGATAAATGGGGTCTTATCCGGGCTTTTTTGAGAATTTCGTAGTAGCTGCAAAATATCACCTGCTGTTTTACGACATGATTCTGCCTCATAAAGACTTATGTATCAATAACAGTAAACAGCGACCTAGACGATGGGGTTTTTTATTTCCCTGTTCATCAATACCTGATAGATTTTTTAGGAAATGGTCTTGTTGCAAGAATTTCTCCCCCTGCTGCATAGTCATATCTTTTATATCCAGCTAACCCTTTTCCGATACACCCAAAGAAAGAGGATTGAACGAAGAAGGGATTAGGTGCTGAAATACCCTATTCACAAGTACGCAAATATGTTAAACTACACCTAGAGGTGATTAATATCGATATTGCAAAACTATCAATCGCAATGAACCAGTCACAATTGAAGCAACAAGCTTCAATCAGTGTGATGAAAAAGACTATGGATCAAGCTGAAATGCAATCGGAACAAATGATTCAAATGCTTCAACAATCCATTCAGCCACATTTAGGTGGACATGTTGATGTAAAGGCTTAACTTTTTGAATGGAAAATTTATCAAATAAGGATAGTAAACTGAGCGAACAGGCGAAAGGTGACTTTCGTACCGGAAAATTTCAGTTGACTTTTCGCCTAACAAGCCATAAACTTAAAAGAGTATAAGGGGAGTAGCTCAAGCAATAATGTCGTCATTACGAGGAAAGGTGTCTCCGGCATTATTGGCAATGTGAACCACCGTTGCTAGCAAGACCTTTACCAATGATTTTCTGAATGATTATATTCAGAAGGCTATTGGTAAGGGTCTTTTTTTGCTCTTAGCCAATTGCAGAAGTTTGGTAAAGAAAAGATGTGAAGTGGTAACATTTATCGCCGTGCAACGCTGACTGACAAAACCACCATGTTCTGGAACTTGGGACTCAGAATAAGTAAAGCCCATATTCTTGCACGATCAAAGAAATAAAAGATTTGATTGGCGATCGTCTCAGTCAAACGATGGCATTCGCCAGAAAGGTTTGGCGATGAGCCCAGTTTTGCTAACCTTGCAAAGACGTCGTAGTTTTCCTTCGTGCGGTTATTTGCCCTTACTGAAAAAAATTTGTGACATTGTAGGCACTAGTATGTCCGATACGTTGAAAAGTTCCTACTGAATAAAGTTTCACTTTATTTAGCGAATAATATGGTGTGGATTTCACATAGTTGGTTATAATTATAGGTGAGATTAGGAGATGTAGATAAGATGAACTATTATCAACAAGAAAAAGAACAAGTTTTGGAACAATTAAAAGTTGATCAAAAAGGATTAGCAAAGGATGAAGTCATACGTCGACAAGAAACAGAAGGCTTCAATGAGATTGAAGAAGGGGAAAAAAAGTCGACATGGGCATTATTCCTCGGATCTTTTAAAGATGCCATGGTTGTTATTCTATTAATTGCTGCGATTGTGCAATTTTTATTAGGTGATTATATTGAAACGATTGTCATTTTGATTGTACTTATTATGAATGCAGTCATTAGTGTAGTTCAAACGAAGAAGGCAGAAAATTCGTTGGATGCTTTAAAACAAATGTCAGCCCCTGCTGCCAAAGTGATTCGGCATGGTGAGAAGCAGACGATCCCTGCACGAGAGCTTGTTCGGGGTGATCTCGTTTTTCTTGAGGCGGGTGATTATATCCCGGCTGATGGCCGTATTTTAGAAAGTGGCTCACTTCAAGTGAATGAAGGGATGTTGACTGGTGAGTCACAAGTCGTTGATAAAGATGAAGATGCCATTGCTGAGGAAGTCGCCCTTGGTGATCGCACGAACTTAGTTTTTAGTAGTGCACTAGTTACGAATGGACGTGCCACTTTTGTCGTGACCGAAACAGGAACAAAAACAGAGATTGGTAAGATTGCTGATATGCTGAATACAGCTGAACAGAAGCAAACCCCACTCCAACGAAAGCTTGATGTTTTTAGTAAAAAATTGGGGATTTGGATTTTGCTCTTATCCATCGGAATCTTTGTTGTTCAAGCGGCACGGATTTGGTTAGGCGATCAGCCGGCTGATCTAACAACAGAATTATTACAGGCATTAATGTTTGCAGTTGCCGTTGCTGTTGCTGCTGTTCCAGAGGCATTACAATCGATCGTCACAATCGTGCTTTCGGTTGGGACAAATAAAATGGCTAAGCAACACGCAATTATTCGAAAACTGCCGGCTGTAGAAACTTTAGGCTCAACAGGTGTGATTTGTACAGATAAAACGGGTACACTAACACAAAATAAAATGACTGTCGTAGATTATTATGTTCCTGGTCAAGATGAACAAAAGATTGACCAAGGTTCGTCAGAGTGGTCGTTGTCAGAAAAATATTTAATTAAGATTTCAGTTTTGTGTAATGATAGTTATATCAATGCAAAGGGGACAGAAGTTGGCGATCCAACGGAAGTTGCCTTAGTCAACTTTTCGAATCAGCATGGCGAAAGTGATCAAGAGATTCGTGAAGCCAATCCGCGAATCGATGAGTTACCGTTCGACTCTGATCGGAAACTAATGTCAACCTTGAATGACCTTGATGGTGAGCGGATGATGCTGACTAAGGGTGGACCTGACGTGATGTTTAAACGTGCTAAGTATATTTTAGTAAATGGCAAAGAGCTTCCATTGGATCAAAATTGGCATGATCAGTTGATGAAGCAGAATGAAACCTTTTCAGAACAGGCTTTACGCGTGTTGGCATTTGGTTATAAAAAATTAACCAGTACAAAAGAAACGCTTAGTTTTGAAGATGAAGCAGATCTTGTTTTAGTCGGTTTACTGGCAATGATCGATCCCCCTCGAGATGCTGTTTATAGTGCGATTGAGGAAACTAAAGCTGCGGGGATGAAAACTGTAATGATCACAGGCGATCACAAAACGACGGCAGAGGCCATTGGGCGTGATATTGGTTTAATGGAGGAAGGAGATTTCGCTGTCACTGGTCAAGAGCTTGATGCGATGAGTGAAGAAGAACTGAGTGATAAACTTGAACATATTTCTGTTTATGCCCGTGTCTCACCTGAAAATAAAATTCGAATTGTTAAAGCATGGCAAGCCAAAGACCAAATTTCAGCTATGACCGGGGATGGTGTTAATGATGCACCAGCTTTGAAGCAAGCGGATATTGGGATTGCAATGGGAAGCGGAACAGACGTTAGCAAGGATGCTTCGGCAATGATTTTAACTGATGATAACTTTGTCTCAATCGTTAAAGCTGTAGAAGTTGGACGAACTGTCTTTGATAATATAAAAAAGGCAATTGCTTACTTGTTTAGTGGAAACTTAGGGGCAATTATTGCGATTTTGTTTGCTGTTGCACTTGGTTTGCCCAATCCATTTACGGCACTTCAATTACTTTTCATTAACTTAGTGAATGATTCATTACCAGCGATTGCACTTGGGATGGAAAAATCAGAACCTGGTGTGATGAATCGAAAACCACGTTCAATTAATGAAGGTATTTTTGCTGGTGAGACGTTACGTTCTGTGGTTACACGTGGCTCAATTATCGGAATAGCGGTAATTATCTCCCATCAGATTGGTTTGCAACATAGTGTTGAAACAGGGGTGGCAATGGCATTTACAACGCTAATTTTATCTAGAACACTACAAACTTTTGCAGCTCGTTCGAATCAACAAACCATTTTTGCTGTGGGCTTTACAACGAATAAATATGTCTTGGCAGCTGTCACACTCTGTCTCGGTCTATATGTCTTAACGGTCTTGCCTGGTTTGCGGACGATCTTTGCTATCCCTAGTGGATTTACTTTCATGCAATGGGGAATAGCGACAGGCTTGGCGATAGCAGCGATCTTTCTGATGGAAGTTGTTAAAGTTATATATCATAAATTTGCGAAAAAATAGTCACTGAATTAAAAGGAAAAAGCTATCCATTAATGGGTGGCTTTTTAATCACTATTTTTTCACAAAATAGGTCCTAAAACCTAATTATTTTATTGAAAAAATAACAAAAACCAGTTCAATAGTGCTATAATAATTATAATTTAGCTAATCTGAAAGGTGAGGCAGATGTCGATCACAAATCAGGAAATCATTGATGGGATTCAGGATATGGTTTTTGTTGTCCGTGTGAGTGAGGATGGCAGCCAATTTTGCTATCAATTAATTAATCGAGCAGTACGAGAGAAATTGTTACTAACGGATGAAATCATTGGTAAGGAGATTCGTCAGGTTAATCCAGAGCAGTTAGCAGTGAGCTTAGTAGAAAAATATCAGCAGGCTGTTAAGCAAAAATCGACCTATGTTTATCAAGATGATTACCTGATTTCATTTGCTCGTCAACGGATTTCAGAAACAACATTAACGCCGATTATTGAAGCTGGGAAAGTGACGCATCTTATTGCGATCACACGTGATATTACTGAACAGAAAAAAGTTGAGGCACAGAAGCTGGTCAGTAATCAAAGGTTGAAGTTCAGCCGTCAACGATACAAATCACTGTTTGATGAAAACACTGATCCAATCGCTTACCTCAATGTTTCTGGTAAAATTATTCGGATGAATAAAGCAAGTCAACTTCTTTTACAACAACTGTATCAAAGTAATCAAGATCGAAATATCTTTGATTTAATCAAGACTAATGATGAAGATTTAGTGATTAGAGCTTTTCAAGAAACTAAATTAGGACAACCTCAATCAGTTGAAATTACAGTTATGAGTGAGGATCAATACGAGGTGAGATTGCAAATTAAGTTTATCCCGATGCTTTTAGAAAGGGAAGTTCAAGGCGTTTATTTGATTTTTAAGGATATGACTGCCGAACGGTTTGCAAAAGATGCCTTATTAAAAAGTGAAGAACGTTTTCGTTTAATTGCTGAACATTCATCTGACTTAATCCAAATCTTAGATCAGTATGGGCATTTTGTTTATACCTCTCCATCACACGAGCATGTATTGGGCTTGAAGCTAGCTGATTTTGAAAATAGAAAGCTAATCGATCTTGTTGATCAAAGGTATCATAATCGGGTACAAAATTATCTTAAGTATGCTGTTAGAGATAGAGAGACAAAAAAAGTTGAAGTCAAATTTCGAAATAGTAGCGGGGATTATCGGTGGTTTGAGCTCAAAATTGAGCCTGTTTTTGATCAACAATCGATTTATCAACATACGATTGTTGTGGCGCGGGATATCGAGGAGCGTAAATTGTATGAGAAAAAATTGCGAAGACTCGCCTATCGTGATCCGTTAACCGGATTAGCTAATCGACGTTTATTCAATGATCGTCTTCATCAGACCATTGCTAAATACAAGCGATATGATCAGCTTTTTGCAGTTATTATTTTAGATTTAGACGATTTTAAAGGAATTAATGATCAGTTCGGACACGATGCTGGTGACCAAGTCATTATTCAAATTAGTCAACGATTAAGAAAATCTGTTCGTGAAATGGATACAGTTAGTCGTTTAGGTGGCGATGAGTTTATTATTTTATTGCCTGATATAGGAAATAAAGATAATTTGAAGGTATTTATTCAACGGGTGGAAAAGGTCTTAAAATTACCCTATCAAGTGAATAATACTAGTTTGTTTGTAGGTGTCAGCTTGGGTGCTGTTATTCCAGACAAAGGGAATATTCATAATAAAGCAATCATTTCTCAAGCAGATAAAGCATTATATGAAGCCAAACGTTCTGGAAAAAATAGAGCCATTATTTTATAAGATAAGTTGAAACGATTTAAGTGTGGGGGATGTTCTTCATGCTTTTTTTGTGATAATTAAGTGATTTCGTCAAAGTTGACTGCATTTTCGCTAACTTGATAAGCTTTGTTCTTGAACGAAAATCCGAGAAGTTGAGCATGATTGTGGAGAATTGCGCACAAAACTGAGAAGTTAAGCATAAATCGTAGCAGTAGAACACAAATTTTCCGTGTTTAAGGTAAAATAAACTATGCCGTTTCATTTTATTTATGTCATAATACATATATTAACATGTGTTTCAGCTAGTATAGGGGGAATAAAAATTGTCTAGTAAAAGAATCGTTTTTATCGGTGATAGTATTACAGAATGGGGGCGGTTTGAAGATGCGGATAATATTGGTGAAAACTATGTGCGCATCATTCGCGATACTCTTGCCATTGAAGCACCGAATCAATTCCCAGAGATCATAAATCGTGGTCTTGGTGGTAATCGAATTACTGATTTGTTTGCTCGTTGGCAGGCAGATGTTATCGATCTCAATCCAGATATTATCTCGATTTCGATTGGAGTCAATGATGTTTGGCGCCAGCTTGATCATCCAGATCTAGAGCAAGTTTATCCAGATCAATACGAGCATTTATTCATTCACTTAATTGAAAAAACGCAAGCTGAAACAAGCGCTGAGATTATTTTAATGGAGCCAACGATTATTGGGGAAAATCCACAATCTGAAGGCAATCAAAAATTAATCGCTTATGTTGACGTGGTGAATCAATTGGCTGAGCAGTATCAGCTAACAGTTGTTCCAACTCATCAGGTTTTCCTTAATTATTTAAACAGTGCTAAGCCCTTACCGTTAACCATTGATAGTGTACATATGAGCAGTACAGGTAATGCCTTAATGGCCAGAGCATGGCTGAATACAGTTTATAGAAAATAAAAAGCACCCTGAAACTATTGGGTGCTCCTTACTATCTGCCTCTAATCATTCTTGCGATAAAGACAACTAACGCAATCACGAGTAAAATATGAACTAATCCACCCGCGATTTCAAAGATAAAGCCAATTAACCAAGCTAGAATTAAGATCCCAATAATGGTCCAAAGCATGTTAGTATCCTCCTTTATAAAGATCAGAATTATTTTTATAATTTACTAAGTTCGCGATTTAACCAGCAGAGTTAATATTACAATACCCCACTAAATAGCAATTAAACTTTTTAATTCAAACAAAAAAATGCAATTAAAGATTGTCTTGATCGATTTAACCTGTTATAATATAAAGTATTATAAATTTGCTAACGCAGTGCTTCGTTGAATGAACAATGAAGCATTGCGTTTTTTATTTTATCACAGATAACCGTTCGAAAAACTTGGGGCAACAACGGATTTCGATGGGGCGAGTAACCGCAAGCCCAGATGTTGTCACAAATGTTTTCGGTGGGACGAGTAGAGTAATCGCAATCCCAGTCCCAGGAGGTGACGGTTTTAATCTGCGTTCCCCTAGCTCCCACTGATTGAAGTTTCGTTTTATCGTATTGTAACTGGCTGGTTGACAAAAACACCAAGTCCTAGGATTTAGAATAAGGAAAAGTGGCTTTTGATTCTGAATCACAGGAGATGAATAATTTTAGCAGAAGTCCCTTAAACTAGTGTATTATGTTTAGTGAACTTTTTGAGTGGTCACTATTACCGTTTCCCACGACTAATGAAATAGACCTAATTTATAGATTGCGTTAGTAAAATAGTAAGCTAAAATTCCATAAAAAGGATAATTGAGTAAGTAAAATCACTTATTTTTTGAAAAAGGTGAATATTCTTACTAAAAAACGGGTATACACAAAGTACCTGCTAAAAAAGTGGTGAAAATGTTCCTTTGGATCCCACATTTTACCCGCAATTTTTTCAACAAACCAAATGCATGCCCCCCTTTAAAGACAAAAAGACACACAATTGACACATATTATTCAGTATGCTAATTTTAGGTAAGATAATAAAAAAATAAATGTTTGGAGTGAATGCTTATGGGCAGAGGTAGAGGAGGCGGCGGCCGTGGCGGCGGTGGTAGCCGAGGAGGTTCTTTCGGTGGCAGCCGTGGTGGTGGCTTCGGCGGTAGCGGCAGACGCGGAGGTGCCGGTCGTACCCGCACAGGCGGCTCATTCGGATCAGGAAGACAAAGAGGTGGAGGGAGCTCTGGCGGACTAGGTGGTGGCTTCGGCGGAGGCTATAGACCGCGCCCAAGGTTCGGACCAAGACCTTATTATGGTCGGCCTTTCTGGGGAAGACCACGTTATCGCCGAGGCGGCGGTTGTGGTGGAGCTGGCTGTGGTTTCATCCTTATGTCAGTTTTCCTTCTAGCTGTTGTTTTAATTTTCTTTTCATCAATTGGAAATATCGGTTCTAATTTATTTATGTCCAATTCATCTAATAATATCGTTCCTTCAACGATAGAGCGCGAGCCTTTACCAGCAGGATCAGTTGATGAAACCGATTATTATACGGATGAATTAGGTTGGATAAATAATCAAACGGTCATGTTGAATGGATTGAGACATTTTTATAACGAGACAGGGGTTCAGCCACACGTGTATATTACTGATAACGTCGATGGTTCTAGTAATCCTAGTGATGAGGAAATAGCGGATTATGCGGATGATCTTTATAGTCAGCTTTTCACTGATGAGGCACATGTATTGTTATTCTTTTTCGAACCTGATCCAACGACATATTCAACTTATTATGTAGTGGGATCACAAGCCCGTCAGGTGATTGATAATGAAGCAGGTGATATTTTATTAGATTATATCGATCGTTATTATCCTTCTGACTTGTCGGAAGAGGAATTCTTTAGTCGATCCTTCCAAGAGGCAGCTGATCGGATGATGGAGGTTACTCGTTCACCTTGGATAACAGTCTGGATCGTTGTAGCTATTGTAATTCTTATCTTCTTGCTATTTAGTTGGTGGAAGCATAAGAAAGCACAGAAAAATTTAGAAGCAGAGCAAACTAAGGAAATCTTAAGTAAGCCATTATCCAAATTTGGTAGCAGCGAAACAGATGATTTAACCAAAAAATATGAAGATGATTCAAAACAATAATTAATCATTTCTTTATTAAGGAGGACATATAATTATGTCAATATTAAATCGCTTTCAAGATATTATTAGTTCAAATGTCAATGCTGTACTAGATCGAATGGAAAATCCAGAGAAGATGATTGACCAATATTTACGCAACATGATGAATGATTTAGCAGAGGTTAAGAAGAATACAGCAAGCATTATGGCTGAAGAAGAAAAAGCTAAACGACTTGTTGATGAAAATGAGGCAGATGTTGCTAAATATGCTGAATTAGCTAAGAAAGCCCTAACAGCTAGTAATGATGATGATGCTCGCGTTTTTCTTGCTAAGAAGCAAGAACTTGAGGATATTGGTGTTAATTTAGCCAAAACCTATGCAACAGCCCATGAAAATGCGAGTAAAATGAGGCAAATGCATGATAAGCTTTCTAGTGATATTGAAAAACTTCAAAGTCGCCGGTCGATGATTAAGGCACAGATGTCTGTTGCTGACACACAAGAGAAAATTAATAAAGTAAATAAATCAACTGGAAAGTCAAAAGGTGCTATGAGTTCATTCCAACGAATGGAGGAAAAAGCTACTCGCAGGTTAGATGAAGCAAATGCAATCGCAGAATTGAATGAAGAGCCTGAAGATGATGCAAAAGCACTTGAAGAAAAATATGCTTCAAATCAAGGTTCAGCTGCTGTTGAGGATGAATTGCTTCGGATGAAGGAATCCATGGGTTTAGCTAAAGAAGAAATAGAAACGAATGAAGATATAGAAGAAGAGCAATAAGATAAAGAATTATTCTGCCCTTCCTCACCAGAGGAAGGGTCGATTATTACATTGTTGTTTTGTACAACTAAATTAATTTTAAAGGGAGGGAATATAAATGTCGATTTTATCTCGTTTTCAAGATATTATTAGTTCTAATATTAATGCGGTACTTGATCGACTGGAAAACCCAGAGAAAATGATTGACCAGTATTTGCGTAATATGATGAAAGATTTAGCTGAAGTAAAAAAGGATACCGCTAGTATTATGGCTGAGGAGGCACGTTCAAAACGGTTGGTTGATGATAATGAAGCTGAGGTTCAGAAGTATAATCGATTTGCTAAGAAAGCTTTATCTGCAGGTAATGATGAAGATGCTCGTGTCTTTTTGGCTAAAAAACAAGAGCTTGAAGACATCGGTGTTGGATTAGCAAAATCTTATGCGGTTGCACATGAAAATGCGAGCAAAATGCGCCAGATGCATGATAAATTATCTTCTGATATTGAAAAACTAAAAAACCGCCGGGCTATGCTCAAAGCACAATTATCAGTTGCCGAAACACAAGAAAAAATGAACAAGTTAGATAAAACAACAGGCCGAGCTAGGGGAACAATGGGTGCATTCCAACGTATGGAAGATAAAGTAAATCAGCGTTTGGATGAAGCCAGTGCGATGGCTGAATTAAATGAAGAACCTGTTGATGAAGCAAAAAGTCTAGCAGAAAAATATACTCCAGACAAAAGTTCGGCTGCTGTTGATGATGAATTACAGCGCCTTAAAGAGGAAATGGGCTTATAAGTTTAATATTAACGATGTGATTTAATAAAGAGGAAAGGCGTTTAGTTGCCAATTAAACGCCTTTCCTCTTTGTTATGTTCATCATTATTTGTTAAAGTAAAAGGTATGGAAAAGGTGATTCGACAAAGTAGACATGTTAAGATTTGGAGTATAAGAATAACAAAGACAGTCACAGGATCCTCGCTCAAATTCCACAATCTATCAGAATATTGAAGTCAGTATCACCATGTACAAGTAACGAGCGAGATCAGGCGAATGTTTCTAACCTAAAATGATCGAGAAAAAGGAGGGTTAACGATTGGCTAATGAACAATTAAAGGAAGATATCATTAATTATGCTAAAACAATAGGAATTGATAAAATAGGTTTTGCCTCAGCCAATCCATTCGCTGAGATGAAAGCACGACTAAAAGTGCAACAAGATGCCGGCTACTCATCTGGTTTTGAAAAAGGGACTATAGAAGAGCGAACAGAGCCGAAGCTTCATTTAAATGAGGCTGAATCGATTATTGCTATTGCCGTTGCTTATCCATCACGAATGAAAGATCGCATGTCGAATAAGCGGGGACAAAGGCGAGGGAACTTTTGCCGAGCTTCTTGGGGCAATGATTATCACGAGGTGCTCAATGAAAGACTTGAACAATTAACTGCATTTATTGCAGCACGTGTACCTGGTTTTCGCTCTCGATCAATGGTTGATACCGGAGAGTTATCCGATCGAGCTGTTGCAGAACGTGCTGGAATCGGATGGAGTGGTAAAAATTGTATGATTATTACCCCGGAGTTCGGTTCCTATGTTTATCTCGGTGAGATGATAACCAATCTCCCTTTCCCATCCGATCAACCAATAGATGATGATTGTGGTGATTGTACACTTTGTATCGATCGTTGTCCAACAGGTGCCCTTGTTGCCCCAGGTCGCTTAAATGCCCAAAATTGTCTCGCTTTTATCACGCAAACAAAAGGTTTTATGCCGGACGAATATCGGGGTAAAATAGGTAATCAACTATATGGTTATGATAATTGCCAGGTGGTCTGTCCAAAAAATAGAGGGATTGATAGTCATCTACATCCAGAGCTAGAACCAGATCCAGAACTTGTTAAACCTGAGTTACTACCCCTTCTGTCGTTGTCAAATCGAGAGTTTAAGAACAAATTTGGTAAGATGGCTGGTTCATGGCGAGGGAAAAAGCCCATTCAACGGAATGCGATTATTGCTCTTGCTCATTATAAAGAGGAAGCAGCTGTTGATGAGCTGATACGGCTAATGAATGAAGATCCGCGTCCTGTGATTCGGGGTACAGCTGCCTGGGCGATTGGAAAAATCGCTCGTTCTGATAGCTATCAAGCGATTCGAACAGCAGAAGCAAAAGAGACAGATCCTGAAGTTTTAGCGGAAATGAAAAAAGGCTTGGCCTATGAGCAAGTCATGACATAATGACAGACACCCCTTCATAAATTGAGTTATGAAGGGGTGATGCGTCTTGGGTTTGAATCAATTTTGGCGAACCCAGTTAGCCGAGGAAAAGGATAATTGGGTAAATCGTGTTCGGAATCTTCATCAAGAGCGAGGTTACCAGGTTATCCGCATGACTGGGTCCGGCCAAGTTCTCAGTGAGCGCAAATTACCAGATCAAGAAGTAGAATGTCAATATAACTTACACGTTAGCTTCCTTATTAAAAAGGGGAATCATTTTTATCGTGAAGAACAGTGTCGCCGTCATCAAGCTATATTTTATCGAAGTCGTTTCCATTCAGACCGAGAGCTGCCAGAGCAGAATCAAGCGGTTGTTGAAGATCGTTCCAATCCAATTATCGAATTAACACCTGTCAAGGAACTTGAACGCTTTTATTATGATCGACAAGAAGCGGTTAGGTATGCTGAATATTGGTGGAATGATGCCAATCCGGCGTATCATTTTTTCGAAGTCAATGATTGTACAAATTATATTTCACAATGTTTGCGTGCTGGTGGTGCACCGATGCGTGGTTTTCCGAATCGCTCAACAGGTTGGTGGTACCAAAATGATGATTGGAGCTTTAGCTGGTCTGTTGCACATGCTTTTCGTTGGTATTTAAGTGGATCAACCAAAGGTTTACAAGCAACTGAAGTAGATGCACCTGAAAAACTTCAACTTGGGGATGTCATTTGCTATGATTTTGAAGGGGATGGTCGTTATGACCATACCACAATCGTTGTGGCTAAAAATCATGATAATATGCCTCTAGTCAACGCCCATACAAATAATTCACGTCACCGTTACTGGGACTATCAAGATTCACTGGCATGGACACCAGCGTGTCAATATAAATTCTTTGCTATTGGCAGTGGTGTGTTATAATATTCTGGTGATTAATTGATAGAGGTGAAAGAATTTGAGTGTTCATGTTGTTTTGTATCAACCAGAAATACCTGCAAATACAGGAAATATCGCCCGAACATGTCTAGCAACCCATGCGACCTTACATTTGATTCGTCCACTTGGTTTTTCGACTGATGATAAAATGCTGCGTCGAGCTGGCTTGGATTATTGGCGTGATGTTAAGATTGAATATTATGATTCAATTGATGAACTTTATGATAAAAATCAGCAAGGTGAATTCTATTATATTGAGAATTTTGGCACAAAGTACTATTCTGACTTTGATTTTGGTGATCCAAATAAAGATTTATTTTTTGTTTTCGGACGTGAAACCAATGGGATTCCCAAAGAACTGTTAAAGGGAAGGGAGGACCGCTGCTTAAGAATTCATATGGCAGCAAATGATAAAGTTCGGTCATTAAATTTATCCAATACGGCTGCAATCATTGTTTACGATGTACTTAAGCAACAGGGATTTCCGAACATGCATTAAGAGAGGCTGTACTAATGTATTATGGCATATCTCTATATACTTCTTTTCATAACAGGGATATTCAGCACTGAAATGGTGTGACATATCCCTGTTGTCTATTTTTGTTTAATAAAAAAACTCAATATTAACGCTAGTCAGACTTGAAAGATATGAATAATAAATATACAATTATTGTTAAGGAAATATATCCAAATTTGTCAGGGTTAGTTATTGAAAGTGGACCATTTTGATTGGTTTGCCTAATGGGTTCAACTATTTAAAAAACAGTGTGTCTTAACTAAACTTCAATTATTTTAAATGATTGAGTATGGAGGTTATTGATGAAACTAATCTATGCCAATTATATTTGTTTATTATTCGGTATTTGCTTATTAATTATTTCAGATATATTACAAATTGATGGATTTGCTGGTTTTTCTCTAGTGATGTTAAGTGTAATCTTCATGATGCTTGGCTTTATGATTGGCAATAACCCATGGCGTGTCATGGTTGAATTCTTTAAAAATTTAATGAGTTAAAAGCAGAGTGTGAAACACTTGTCCCTCCATCATAAGCGATAATAAATAACTTTTTAAAATTTTGAATACATATTTGGTCAAATTGTAACAAAACTTAATTAAACACGTCTATCTTTGTAGAGTGATTATTTGTTAAGCTAAATATGGAGGAGGGGCACTATGGTAGAGGACCATGATTTATCGTTAAGTTCTGGTAACGAAAATACTAATTTAACTGATATAATTATCGATAAAATCTTACCCTTTTCAACCAAGCAAAGAAAAGGCTGGTATGGCTTGATCATATTGAGTCTGTTTTTGCTCATTGGCTGCCAGAGTGAAGCGAGCGTACCGGACGGCTATTACACTTATGAAAAAGAAGAAGTAGAGGCAGCAGTACGTCAAGTGACCTTTAATCCAGAAGTCCCCGAGTACGTTCCAATCCCTGTTGAGTTCATTATCTCTGACCCTTATTTGATTGTAGAAACAGATGAGGAAGCCCTCGATATTAGCTTTTATTCAAGAGAAAATGATTTATTAACCTATCAAGTGACAGAAGGCATATTTGAGCTTGGGGAGATGGCAGAAGACATTAAAATAGATTCATCCACTTCAGCTCATTATCACGATAATGGCTTTGCCAAAATGTTAACGTGGGAAAAAAATGGTCTGAGTTATAAACTTGAATTTCGTTCGAGTATAATCGGTGATGATAATCCGTCACGCCCAGTTTCAAAGGAGGAGCTGGTTAAGGTGGCGCAATCATGTCAATCATGAAATGTTACCCTCTCCGTTAATGTTTGTGCTAAAATTAGAATAGGATTTAGTATGATCTGATGAAAGAGGTACAATTTTATGAAAAAAAAGCAAATTGTTTTAACTGGTGGAGGAACAGCAGGGCATGTCATGGTCAATTTAGCGATTATTCCAATCTTGAAACAAGCAGGTTGGTCGATCGACTATATTGGTTCAAAGCAAGGCATTGAGCGTGAATTAATTGAACAACAGGATGACGTGATTTATCACCCTATTTCAACTGGCAAGTTACGCCGTTATTTATCAATTGAAAATATTAAAGATCCATTCAAAGTACTAGGTGGAATTTTTCAAACTTTATCTATTTTGCGTAAGTGTAAGCCGCAAGTTATTTTTTCTAAAGGTGGTTTTGTTTCAGTGCCGGTATTAATTGCTGCTCGTTTAAAGGGAATTCCAGCAGTGATTCATGAATCTGATATTACCCCTGGCCTAGCCAATAAGATTGCGGTTCCTTTTGCCAAGAAGGTGTTAACGACTTTTCCAGAAACTTTAAAGCACTTACCCGAAGAGAAAGCGAGTTGGATTGGTGCAGTTGTACGTCCAGAATTGTTTGCCGGTGACCGTAAGCGTGGTCTAAGGTTGGCTAATTTAACGGAACAAAAGCCTGTCATTATGGTAATGGGAGGAAGTGCAGGAGCGCAAAGAATTAATCAAGCTGTTCGAGACCAACTTGATGAAATAACAAAAACACATCAAATTATTCATATTTGTGGAAAGGGAAATCTTGATCCGACAGTGAATAAGTTCGGCTATCAACAATTTGAATATGTCAATCAAGAGTTGCCTGATTTATTAGCGGCCACTGATTTAGTTATTTCTCGAGCAGGAGCCAATGCAATCTTTGAGTTTCTCGCTTTGAAAAAACCAATGTTACTGATTCCGCTATCACGACAAGCAAGTCGTGGTGATCAAATCTTAAATGCAGAGGCTTTTGAAAAACAAGGCTATGCTCATGTTTTGTTTGAAGAAGATTTAACGGAAGAACAATTTTTGCATCAAGTAACTGACTTAATTGAATCTACTGAAAAGATCAAAGAGAACATGTCCAATTATGAACGCCAGGATGCAACCGAACGTGTGATTGAAGAAATCTTTGAACTAGCTAAATAGGGAAAGGATAAAAAGCAGATCGCCATCTTTCGATTTGCTTTTTACTCTTTAGTAGAGCTATGAATCATTTGGAGGTTAAAGAATGAAGTATATATATGCTTTTGAAACTAAACAAGAGTATAGTGAATATGAAGATGTTATTAGTCAGCTCATTCCAGAAATTAATCAATATAAGGCTATTTTGGAAGAAAAATATGAACTTAAAGAATTACCGAATGGTTTTGTTTGGACGACACCATATATTGCCTCACATATTTTTAGCAATATAAAACTACCTGCTTATACTAGAAATGAGGCCATTTACCTAAGTCCTGATAAAACGAAATGGTTAGACATTTTTCATGAACAACAAGGTGACTATGCCATGGAATGGGTTGACGAGTATTATAAAAATAATATGTTTAGTCAATTAAGAGAGATTGCCTGTCATGAGCTAACACATCACATAGATCTATTTCCTGGAACTTTTGATGATTATGCTGATTCTGATATTTGGTTTGAAGAAGGAATGGCTTTTTACATTCCTAGAAAGAATTTATTATCAACAGCCGAGATGGAAGAAATCACAAAAATAGAACGCACGATTGCCAAACAATTGAATGAAAAATATGGGAATCATAGTGTGTTTGATTTTGGTGAGGAGACCTATGAGGGTAGTATTGACAGCATCATGTTTGACTATTTTAGAAGTTATCTAATTATTAAATTTATAGTTGAGCAATTTTTTTCTGGAGATGAATTGGATTTATTGAAAAAATATAATGATTATTTTCCAAATCGAAAATCGATAAATTTTGAATCGTATTTTAACATTTCTCTGGCTGAAATTTGGCAACAAATATTAAAGGAATAATTGAAGAGCTAACTGCTATCACCTTAATTAAGAAAATGGCCAGTCATATCAAAGATTCTAACCTAAATTACTATATAAAGCATTGATGAGTTGATCATTGTTCTTTTGGCATAACTGGCTTTTTATCACAGAAAATCGACCGTAAAACTCGAAACAACAATGGTTTTCGGTGGGGTGAGTAACTGCAGTAAGGAAAGCTACGGCGTATTTGCCAGGTTAGAAAAACTTGGCTTATCGCCAATCAAATCTTTTATTTCTTTGATCGGGCAAGAATAAGCACCTTACCTATTCTGAGTCCCAGTCTCCATCAGTGGAAGAAGAGCGAAAACCCTCCACTGAATGAAGTTTCCCTTTATACTTGATGATAAGCGAGTTTTTTGTGACTGATCTTTCAAGTCGTTACTTGCTTACTTGAATTTGAATTTAGGAATGGGATTTAGCATTATAAAAATTGAATTTTCGCTTTGCCTTATTCATAGCCATTAATAACGAGATCAAGTTTCCCAGTCTGTGGATCGATAACTAATCCATGAACAGGCATATCATCAGGCAAAAGAGGGTGTTGATCAATTAACTCAACAGAGCTTTTTACCGATTCTTCAATCTGATCAAATCCTTGGAACCACTCTTTAACATCAATATCCAATTGATTTAAATCATCTTCACTAACACCATTTATTTTCATACGTTCAATGAGATCGTCAGTATCTAAATTACTCATTCCACAATTATGATGACCTACTACATAAACTTCGTCTGCTTGTAAGGCATGAACGGCGACAAGAATACTTCGCATGACACTGCCATAAGGATTTTTTATTAACGCACCGGCTGTTTTTAATATTTTAACATCACCGTTTTTGAAATTCATTGCTTTAGGTAACAGTTCAGTGAGACGGGTGTCCATACATGTTAAAATCACGGCGTGTTTATTTGGTATACTATCTGTTTCATATAATTGATATGATTTTTCTTCGACAAACTGATAATTATGTTTTAAAATATCATCTAATAACATGACTACATCCCCCATATCTTTTTTTCTATGATAGATGAAAAACAATGTTCAAAGCAAGTTTTTTTTATCAGAATGAAATCTAATGGTGATATTTCCCGGGAAATGTCGATAGGTAGGGATCATTTTTTGAGTGTGAATGATGAATAAGAACAACTCGGATCTTTGTTGTAGCTATAAAAAGAAGCTTTGCTTTTTAAAAATATACGAAACGTGAGCTACTGAGGTGATCAGATGACGGAGCCAAAAGAAGACCGCGATTTAATTGATGAAGATTTATATGAAGAGATCGATCCTGAAGAAATGCTTGAACTGTTGGAAATAGAAAAGGCAAATTTAAAAGAGAAAAATAAAGTAAAAGCTGAAGCAAAAAAACCACGTTTTTCACGATGGTTTTATGGTTTGATTGTTTTTGTTTTATGTTTAAATGTAATCGCCTTATTACCTCGAACTTTTTCAATTCCAGCACTTGATTTTTTACGGACTTCCGCTCGGCTATCTGCAGATCAGACAGTTCATATGTTTAAAGAAGCGGTTGTTGTGATTGAAACGACTGATGGAAAAGGAACTGGATTTGGGATGACTGAAGATGGTTATATTGTGACTAACCATCATGTTATTGAAGGTGAAGACGAGGTTATGGTTAACTATCCAGAAGCTGGATTGTATAATGGGAAGGTTATTTCGAGTGATGAAGAAGTAGATTTAGCCCTTGTCAAAGTGGATGCTGATGAAGCTGAATTGCCTTATCTATCATTAGCCGAGGAAGCCGATTTTCAAAGTAATCAGCAGGTTTTATTTATTGGTAATCCCCTCCGATTTAATGGTATTGCTAACGAAGGTGAGTGGATTGGCATGACGGCGAGACAAAGCTTAGCGACAGAGGTGATGATGTTAGATGCCCCGGTCTATCGTGGCAATAGCGGCAGTCCTGTAATCAATGGTCAGGGTGAGGTTATTGGTGTTATTTATGCGACAACAAATGATCAAGAACTTGGTAAGCTAGGGCTTGCTGTACCTATTGAAAATATTGATCGAATTTTAACTAATTAATTAACTTGTATAGCTGGATTCCTTGACCAAAGTTTCCCTTTATCACAGATAACCGTCCGTAAAACTCGGGGCAACACGACGTTGGTCACGCAGGCGTTACCACACGATGTGGTGGTTCTAGCCTGTGGTCCCACCTAAGAGAAAGGAAACAAATCTATTAGGCGGGAGATACAGGTGAGCTAATGTCCTGATTCACTCGGGGCAACACGATGTTGGTCACACAAGCGTTTTCGCAAATGTTTTCGGTGGGACGAGTAACCGCACTAAGGAAAACTACGGAGCTTTACACCGCAAGAATAAGTAATTTTCTTATTCTGAGTCCCAGGACACGAAGACGTTAGCTTGTGTTCCTTAACAACCAGTGGGTATTAAGGAACGCAGACTAAGTTCGCGACGTCCTGTCGCAACGTCTGGGGTTGCGATTACTCACCCCACCGAAAAGACTTGGGACTGCGGTTACTCGTCCCACCGGAACCATATGCATGACCTACGTCCTGTAGGCCTAACTCCCGCTGATTGAAGTTTCGTTTTATAATGTTAAAAAGGGAGCTTAGCTCCCTTTTTAGATTTCCATGGCATGATCTAAATAGTGAAGTAAATTTTCATGTTGCTGAATAATTTTTTTTGTGTTTTTTTCTGATTGAAAGGCACAAAGAAAGTTATTTATTTTTTTTGCCAAAAAATCATCCTTTGTTCGCACCATAATAACTAATAGATCATCCCACTGTTGCCAAATTGTGTAATACAGTGCTTTATCATAATCAAGTGTAGCCATTGGTTTCGCTCCTCTTGCAGAACATATTGGGACGTTTTTAGTTTGACCGAAACATTAGAAATAAAACTGGTGAAGTTTACTGTCTTTGGCTTAGATTTCATCGTATTAAATTTGTTTTTGTTGGCATATTAAAACTGACTTAATATAAAAGGAGGGTTAAATATGCGAATAAAGCACATGCTTGTAATTGGAATGGCCTTAACTATGCTATTTGGCTGTGGTACTAATAACAACGAGTCGATGAATGACAGAAACTTGGACAATGTAGAAAATGTCAGAAATCATCCCAATCAAAGAGATGCCTATGATAATGGTATTAATCAGTATCCTGGTGGCCCAGGTGGGGCTTGGGAGCAGAATCAGCAAGATCCATTCTTTGATGGCAGCCAATTAGATCAAAATGGTCGACCTGATCAAACAGCTAGAAATCGTAACAATCGCCAAATGCGTCAACAAGAAGATGGAAGGCAAGAAGAGGGTCAAAGACGTTCTAATCGACAAGATAATTATCGTGTTGCCGATCGAATTGCTGAAGATGTGAGTTCAGAAGTTGATGAAATTGACCGTGCTTATGTTTTAACAATGGGCAATAATGCATATGTTGCTTGTCATTTAGAAGATGATGATACTAGTGACCGAAATAATGAGTTGTCAGACAAAGTCGAACAAAAAGTTACCGAAGCAGTTAAAGATTCTGATAATCAAATTGACAATGTTTATGTATCCTCAAATCCAGACTTTGTTGATCTAACTTCAAATTATATGCAAGATATAGATGATGGCGAACCGATTGAGGGATTCTTTGACCAATTTACGGAAATGATTGAACGAATTTTCCCGACACGTGATCGATAATTGAGAGTATCACTTAGTAAATATTATTGTCACTTAAAATGAATAAATAGTACAGTGGGCAATAAGTGTTTTGCTCACTGTTTTTTTTGCTGGGATAGAAGAAATCCGATTCATACTTGTTATTCCAGAAATATCTTACACTTTCTTTGGGCTTGTCCTCAACCTTATTGCTTGACAGAAGATAGGTTGACATTGACCACAAAGGTTGAACTTAATTGGACTTCCTTTATAGTGATTTCTACACAAATATCTGATTCTTCTCAATAATTGATCGTTTTATCCTCAGCCTTTATCAACAAATCTCAATAAAATTTAAAAAAATTTAAAGATAACATAGAAAGGAGCTTTATTTTATTGTAAAATGAACCTATAAAATTCCTGAATAACTATAATTGAGTGAATTAATTATACCTTATTTTAGGTAATTTTATAATGCTATTTAGGAAGGGGAGTGTAAATGTTCTTATTGAAACTAGGTTGCCAACATGAAGGCGAATATACCATTAAACGAAAGGATCGGACAGAGCAGCCATAAGGCGACGAAAGAAGCTAATTTGCTTGGACGCTTATTTTTCCTCTGTCAATGCCAATTGATGCCCCGTCTATACCTATTGTAGATGTAGGTAATTGGGTAAAGATTGGTACATTAATCGCTGAAAAACAAGATATGACTTCTGTTAATAGCCACTCTTCTATTTGAGGAGAAGTGGTTGAGAACACAAAAACATCCCACGGTAAGAGGAGAAGAACCGTGTATTATCATTAAAATGATGACAAAGATGAATGTAATACCCCACTGTTTGCTGATGACGATGAGCTTAACCCACAAAAGAAGCTCGAGATTATCGCCAAAGCAGGAATTGTTGGAATGAGAAGCGCTGCATTTCCAACAAATATTAAATTAACATCCCATAAAGAAAATCAATACGATTATTATTAATGGTTCTGAATGTGAGCCATATGCTACTGCCAATCACTGTTTAGTGATAGAGAATGCAAGAGACTTCCTTAAAGATATTTGAATGATGATGGAGGTGTAGGTTTTGCTATTTTATGCATGACATATTTGTTCCAATTCTAGATAATCCTTTATCCCTAAGAATATATGGACATAAAAAAATTGATTTAATTATTATAATAATCAGATAGTTTTTGACACAAAACATGATTTGTTGAATGTTTTTATCAATATATTCTGTAGTTATAGATCATATTATGTTAAAATTTACTTTGATCACAATTTCACATAGAATTGTGATCAAAAATAAAATAAGAGGGAGACAAATATGAGAAATAAAAAATTTTGGTCTGATTGGTTATTTCCAATCATTTCATTAGTTTCTTTTGCAACATTACTTGGTGCAATGTTAATGTCTATGGATTCAATTGATGTAAGTACGTTAATATCATTTTCAACAGGTTTATTAGCCTATACGATGATGTTAACAGTAACATTTATTGGGTCACGTCCTAGATTTCTAGAGAAGCATTTTGGAATGCCTGAAATGTATGAAGTACACGCAGTTATGTCTGTCATATTGTCATTTTTAATCGTGATACATGTCATTATTCAATGGAATGGATTTCAATGGGTAACAGACATGACCATTGTATCACAAACGGGTTGGGGTGGTGTTGTTGCCTTAATTATTGTTATGTTTTCTGGTATTTTTTCTTTATCAGGTATATATGTAGACAAAAGTAAAACATTTAGTAAGTTCAAAGAAAAATTAAATCGTGAAGTTAATTTATGGTTACATCGTTTTGCCATTGTAGCCATTGTAGCCGTTTATTTCCACATGTATTTCTTACCTTTCTTAGCTAATAACCTTTTATTTATGATATTATTAAACACTTATACAGTTGCTACCTTATTGTATTATGTATTATGGAAATTTAAAATCGTTGCCTCATCTAGGTATAAAGTTTCTAAAATCTATAAAGCAACGCCTTCTTTATGGGTAGTCGAGGTTGAACCTGTAAAGGGGAAAATTGACAATTATACCGCTGGAGATTACTTTTTTATTCGTTTCAAAGGGGCAGATATCACGCGAGAAGGTCATCCATTTTCAACTTCAAGTGCTATAACAAAACGTTATAGTAACTCAATTGAGTTTATGATTAAAGAGGCTGGGGATTGGACTGAATCTTTAGCAAACATTAAGGTCGGAGATATCGCAACTTTAGAAGGTCCATACGGTCATTTCTTACCTGAAGAAGTAGAGCAATCACCTGAAGACAAAGTACCTTTTGTGCTATTGGGTGGAGGGATTGGTTTAACACCAAACCTAAGTGTTCTACGCCACGAAGTAGAGAAAAACTCACAACGCGAAATCCACTGTGTATGGGGTTTGGCTTTTGAAGAAGACATGTTTATGTTAGATGAATTTGAAGAAATAAAAAAACAAAATCCAAACTTCCATCTTCATATTATCTTCTCTAATGAAGAAGTTGAGGGCTATCCATTTGGTTTCATTACCAATGAGTTTTTAGAAGAAGTTGGGGCAGACAAGTATAAAGATGGTCATTTCTTTGTTTGTGGACCGGGTCCAATGTTAGATGCATCTAGAAAAGTATTAGCTAATGGACATGTAAGTGATGAACAAATTCATCTAGATGACTTTGGATTCTAATGAATTTAATTTTATTCGGAAAGGACTTGAACAATGGGTAAAAAAACACGCTTAACGATTCAAATCTTAGTCGCGTCACTTTTTGTTATGCTACTGACTGTGTTCCTGTTTACAAATGATATTATTATCTCAGAACCGGATGATGATTCAACTGCTGAAGACGTTGATGCAGGGGATCTTGAAGATGGTATTTATAGAGGTGCTGCGGAAGGATTTAATGGACCGGTTGAAGTAGAAGTAACCGTTGAAAATGAAGAGATTGCCTCAGTGACCATTCTTGATCATAGTGAAACAGAAGACATATCGGATTCTGCCTTTGATAAAGTTCCTGATGCGATTGTAGAAAATAATTCTACAGCTGTAGATGTTGCCTCTGGTGCAACCATAACGTCAGAAGCGATTATGGCAGCTGTTAATAATGCACTAGGCAGTAGTAGTGCAAGTGGAACTGAATCAGAAGATAATGAAACTGATCCAGACGTAGCTTACGAGGATGGGACGTATACGGGTTCGGCGGATGGTTTTAACGAACCAATTGAAGTAGAAGTAACGGTTGAAAATGGTGAGATTGCTTCAGTGACCATTCTTGATCATAGTGAAACAGAAGATATATCAGATCCCGCCTTTGATGAAGTTCCTGATGCGATTGTAGAAAGTAATTCTCCAGACGTGGATATTGCTTCTGGTGCGACAGTAACGTCAGAAGCAATTATGGCAGCTGTTAGTAACGCATTAGACAGTGGTGACGGTGATGATATCGAAAATACTGATCCAGACGTAGCTTACGAGGATGGTACCTATACTGCTTCTGCGGAAGGTTATAATGGTTCGGTTGAAGTAGAAGTAACCGTTGAAAATAGTGAGATTGCCTCAGTGACCATTCTTGATCATAGTGAAACTGAAGGCATATCAGACCCTGCTTTTGACGAGGTTCCTGATTCTATAGTAGAAAATAATTCAACAGATGTAGATATTGCTTCCGGTGCAAGCGTAACGTCAGAAGCGATTATGGCAGCTGTTGAAGCAGCTTTAGAAGACGCAGTATAATAATAGTTTTATGGTGTTAGTGAGTTCTTTTGAACGAGCTAGCACCTTCTTTGTATGTTAAGAGAGATAGAACTTCAACTCATAAGTTATTTAATAAAGCAGAAACTTTAGCGTCCTAAATATAAGCATAGAATTAATGCTTTTGAAGGTATCTCGACTAAACTCGTTTACATCCTATGGGAACATTGAAGGCAGTGCAACTATGTGCTAATGAGTGATGGCGAGTTTTTCTGCTATATCGTTAGTAAATTTCTTTACGATTATGTTGATAAAAACCAAAATATAAGTGCTGATCATCTCTAACTTTCAGTTTTCTTTAACCCTATGTTGAGTTTTCAACAAGTAAATATTCCTGTTCTTATAAAGATTGAAAATTGGCATCCATAACGTGATGTGATATCGTATAGATATGAAAAACAAGAGGTAGGAGTGATTAATGATGAAAAAAATGAATGTTGAAAGTTTTAACCTAGATCATACGAAAGTTGTTGCACCATATGTCAGACTTGTTGGAGTCACAACGGGGAAACAAGGTGACCAAGTTTATAAATATGATTTGCGTTTTTGTCAACCTAACCAAGAGCATATGGACATGCCAGGCTTACATTCGTTAGAACATTTAATGGCTGAAAATATTCGTAATCATTTAAATAGTGTATTAGATATTGGTCCGATGGGTTGTCAGACAGGCTTCTATTTAAGTATTTTTAACAATGATTCTTTTGATGAAATTATTGACGCACTTGAGAAAACATTAAATGATGTTTTGAATGCAACAGAGGTTCCTGCTTGCAATGAAGTGCAATGTGGTTGGGCAGCTAGTCATAGCTTAGAGGGAGCACAGGATATTGCCAGAACTATGCTGGCTAAGAAGGCAAGCTGGCCAAATGTCTTTTCTGAATAAATAAGATATTTTTTGTAAAGGGATGTGAACGTTTTGACAGAAGCAGTATTAAAATATTTAGTGGATCATCGAGAAGAACAATTAGAAGCATTAAATGATTTTTTGAGAATTCCGAGTGTCAGTACAGATTCAGCGTTTAAGGATAATGTTTGTGAGGCTGCTTCTTTTGTGTCTGATTACCTGAAAAAAATCGGCTTCGATCGGGTTGAGATTGAGGAGACAAAGGGACATCCACTGGTATATGGTGAATGGCTGGGAGCAGGCAATGACGCACCAACAGTGCTTGTCTATGGGCATTATGATGTTCAACCTGCAGATCCATTACCATTATGGGAAAGTGATCCTTTTGAACCTACTGTAAGAAATGGTCGTCTTTTTGCTCGAGGAGCAAGTGATGATAAGGGTCAGGTCTTTATGTATTTGGCCGTTTTCGAGGCATTTATGAAAACAACAGGGAAACTGCCGATTAATGTTAAAGTCTGTATTGAAGGTGAAGAGGAAATTGGTAGTGAACATCTATATGATCTTTTACAAACGAAGAAGGCTCAGTTTGCTGCTGATTTTGCGATGATTTCTGATTCTGGTATGGTGACAGAAGAACAACCGACGATTTTATATGGTCTCAAGGGATTTACTGGCTTGGAATTCACGATTCATGGTCCTGCTAATGATCTCCATTCAGGTATTTATGGTGGAGCTATACGTAATCCATTGATGGCTATGGCTCAAGTGTTAGCTTCAATGAAGGATGAACATGAAGTGGTTTTAGTTGATGGTTTCTATGATGATGTTGAGCCGTTAACCGATGAAGAACGACAACTGATAACTACAGCACCTAGTGAAGATTATATAAAAACAACAGGTGTTTCTGAGACGGTTTCTGAAGCAGGTTATACAGCCGTTGAACATACAATGGGGCGCCCGACTCTTGAAGTGAATGGAATGTTTGGGGGTTACCAAGGAGAAGGAACAAAAACAATTATTCCTGCGTCAGCGACAGCTAAGTTAACTTGTCGCCTAGTCCCTGGTCAGGATCCTGAAAAAGTTCAAGACGGCTTGGTTACCCATATTGAGGAAAATCTCCCAGCTGGGGTAACAGTAGAAATCGAACGTGAACCTCTATCAGCCAAAGCCTATAAAGTAGATCCAAATCATCCATTGATTGAAAAAGCGGCTACAAGTTATAGTAAAGCATTTAATCATCCGTCTGTTTTTGTCCGTATGGGTGGATCCATTCCAGTTGTTGAATGGATTGATGATATTTTTAATATACCCATCGTTTTATTAGGATTTGGTACACCAGATGACCGATTACACTCACCAAATGAAAGCTTTCTTTTAGCTAATTTTGATCGTGGTCTCGCCACGTTAGTTGATTATTTTAATTCCATTTAAATTTAGCGGACGAGCATTCACGCATTTTCGATTGTGTGATGCTCGTCTTTTCTAGGGTTTCAATATTTTGATCGAAATATATATCAATTGACTATATACGTTCTGGGGTATAAAATAAAGATAATTCATTTTTTACGATTGAGAGGTTTTCTGAGATATGTGGGTTGTCTCCCTACTTTTATTAGTTCTGATTATATATATGTTTTATATCCGTTATGTTCCAATTAAGGGTGTCAGATGTGTCAGCAGACATAATCTAATGGATAAACAGGTAAAAATTGATCTTCGTGATTACAATGATTCTGCAAAAGAAAGGATTGATCAGGCAACTCCATTACCAATTGCTTATATCAAGCGTCATCATCATGAACTACCGAAACAAGAACTTTATGTGATTGCAGGAAATGTTGTTGAAAAAAATCTTGGAATTCGGTTATTGCAGCGTTATGGTCATAAGGTGGCTGGTTATACGATGATCAATGAAAAATGTTGTTGTAAAAAACGCTTAAGTAAATTCGCTTAATTAAAAAATAGACGATAGATTGGATAAAAAAAGGAGAATGATCATGGAATATAATCCTCAGATGAAGAATCGTGTGAAACGGATAGAAGGGCAAATGAGGGGTATTCTTCGAATGATGGAAGAAGAGAAAGATTGTAAAGATGTGATTACACAAATGTCTGCTGTTAGAACAGCGATTGATCGGACAATGGGGCTTATTGTTAGCTCCAATCTAGTTGGCTGTGTTCTTGAAGCTGAAAAACTGGAAAAATCTGATCAAAAAGATTTTATCGAAGAAGCAGTCGATTTACTAGTGAAAAGCCGATGAGCTGTTCCCGCTTAGTGACATGAAGGAAAACGCCAATTCAAATCAGGCGTTTTTTTGTGCAACAAAGGGAAGTGGATTAAAGCAAATGAAATCGAACAAATTCAGTTAAAGATAAGTAATTATGAGTTTTTCTAATACAATTGGAAAACATAAGCTGTGATAGGTAAATAGCATACCTGATTTTTCATCATCTAGCTTTAGTGATCAGTCAAACTTTCCTATTCAACTTGTTCAATAGAGAAGAGAGGCTGTTATCAATCAGACATCGTAAGCAGGAAACCTACTATATATATTCAAGGTTTTAGATGAACAGTGAGTTGCTTTCTAAATCGGTAGATTGTATTAAAACAAGAGTGACTTAACTCTAGGGAGAAAAGCCCTTTAATGTCACTCTATGTATTGAAGTTAAAATTCATTTTTTTATTTGACATCACATAACCTAATTGTTAGTTACTCAACTTTATTTCGTTCCGAAAAGCAATGGATTTGCTTTCCACAGGGATTAAGGGCTACAGGACGTAGATCATGCAGGTGTTGGGACTGCGATTACTCGTCCCATCAAAAGCTCTGCCACAAGGGTGGCGAACTTAACCTGCTTTCAGCTAACTTGAGTCGCAAAGAACGCTTCTCAATTGGATCTTCAGCCCATCCTCGAAAATAAAAGGCAATTTTCTTCGTGCGATGTTTCGCTGACGATGCTTTCCTTGTCCTGTGGGAGTAGCGTGAACTTGAGCTCCACTTTGACAAGTGGTTTTGACTTGGTAAAGTTAGCTCAAGCCACACCCACGGAAAGCGGAGCATATCTCCCCTGCGGGTTAATAACGATAGCTTTATAATAAAGGGATGATTCATCAAAATATCTATTTACAATGTCAATACATGGACTTAATCGTTAGTCCACCCTTCAGTCATCTTAGTTGAACCTTAATATTTTGATGCGAAAGTTGAGTTAGTTAATGTATTAGCCAGAAAAGATAAAATGGACTGACTACAATTCACAGATTGTAATCAATCAGATATAATTCAAAAAGTAAAGATTAAAAAGGGGAGTTTACATATATGAAATTCTTTTGTCGGGTATTGTTCGTAGGACTAGTTACTTTAATGTTAGCTGCTTGTACAAACGAAAAAGAACAGCTGACTACGAATGAAATGGATACTGATGAAACAGATCGTCTTATGATTTATACTACTTTATATCCATTGGAATTTTTGGCTAATGAAATAGGTGGTGACAAGGTTCATGCTGAGTCCATTTTGCCTGCAGGCTCTGATTCACATACTTTTGAGCCCACATCAAGAATGATGGTGGAAATAGCTGAGGCTGATTTGTTTATCTTTAATGATGAAGTATCAGAAAGCTATGCAACCTCAATAAAAGATGCGGTAAAAGACGAAGCAGTTGAATTTTTAGAAGCCTCGGAAGGTTTAGATAAGCTTAGCTATCATCATGACCATGATCATGAAGGGATGCACCATGATCACGATGATGAAGATGATCATCATCATGATCATTCATATGGGGATTTTGATCCACATGTATGGATCAGTCCTAATTTAATGGTTAATCTTGCTGAAAATATTTTAACAAAATTGATTGAGCTCATGCCCGAAGATCAGAATTATTTTAATGATAACTTTGATCAGATTTCTAATCAGTTACTTGAACTTGATCAAAACTTCACTGATGTCATTCATCAAGTTGATCGTCACACAATCCTTGTTACCCATGCAGCCTATGGCTATTGGGAGCGGGACTATGGACTTGAGCAAATTGCAATTACGGGTTTGTCTGCAAATGAAGAACCTTCACAACGTCAATTAACTCATTTGATCGAGCTTATTCAAGATTCTGAGATAGATTATTTACTTTTTGATCAAAATATTCAACCACGTGTGGCAACTGTTATTCAAGAGGAGGCAGGTTTAGCTAGTTTAGAAATTCATAATTTAGAGGTTTTAACAGAGCAGGATATTGAAGCTGATGAAGATTATTTTTCTTTAATGGAACGCAATATTAATGTTCTTGAAGAAGCTTTACAATAAGCTTTCCATTTTTTGATCCCATTTTATCGCAGTGTAACTGGCTGGTCGACAAAAACACCACGTCCGGGACTGGGACTTAGAATAAGAAAAATCCTTATTCTTGCGGTGTTAATGCTCCGCAGCCTTCCTTAGTGTGGTGACTCGTCCCACCGAAGGCATTTGTTCCTACTGGAGTCGCCACCCGCCGTTCCCATCCCTTGATGGGCGCTCCTTATAATGAAGAATAGATTGATTATTCTGATGAAAAAGAGTCAACAAAAAAGAAAGCGCTGAACTTGACTGTATTTTCGTTAACTTGACTGCAAATCGCTGAACTTGATTGTATTTTCGTTAACTTGACTGCAAATCGCTGAACGCGATTTATAGGTTCAGTCAAGATGCCTTAAGGGTAGAACAATGATTAAGTAGAAGCGTTGACTTTTCAGATGGATTTTTCGCCTTTAGGATAAAACTTTCATTATAGTGTGTGTTCAAAAGGGAGGATGAAAAGCATTGGGCATAAAAATAGCGTTGATAAAAGAAGCAAGGCGCTATATGGAAAGGGGGATTCAATATATTGAAAAAACTGAAGAAGCCAAAAAGATAGAGACCACCTACAGTTATCCAGAAAGAGCCAATCCATCAATTATCACTGTTTGGATTGTCATGGAGAAGAAAAAATGTCTTATGATGTCGGGCAGAATTTTGATCGGATGGATGGAGGGATCCCGTTTATCCGCCACAGTTTCACTGTAAATATTGCGGAGGAGAAATGTATCCAGAATACTATAAAGGCATCCATGAACAGGAATATCAATTATCAGATGTGCTCTAATTTGGATAGAAAGAAAAGGACCGGGCAGGCTTTGTCAGGTTTTTCTTACATTGTTAATGCTCCGTAGCCTTCCTTAATGCGATTACTCATCCGGAGCAGCCGTCAAGGCTGGAAATCTAATGGAGTGAAAGTCTCCTGTCATCAATTGACCGGTTCGGATGACTAGCATATTGAATGCGCGCCTGTCTTCTACCCGACCACCAAAAGCTCTGCAACAGGACGTGGCGTGTTTATCCTTTGTTCTCTAGCCAGTGAGGGATGAAGGAAAAACCCACTGAACGAAGTTTCACTTTATCATGGTATTGGCGATTGTTGATTAGATCGATTATAATTATAATTGGAATGGATTATTTAATGGAGGGTTGAATCAAATGAAATATGCAGTTGTCACTGGAACATCAAAGGGATTTGGTGCTTCGATTGCGGAGCGATTGTTAAAAGCTGGTGTAAACGTTGTTGGAATTGCCCGCAATCAGAATCAGCAGTTAAATCAAGTGGCGGACGAAAGTCGCGTAAGTTATCAGCATTTCACTTGTAATTTAACCGATGTTGATCGACTTGATCGAATTTTTGAAAAAATTAATGATCAAGTTTTCAAGAAAGATACTGAACTTGTTTACCTGATTAATAATGCAGCAACAGTGAATCCGATTGATATTGCAACAAAGCATACCATTGAAGCGGTCCAAGCACATATGCAACTTAACTTAATTGCCCCGATTATAACGACTGCGCTTGTTTTAAAAAGAGCAAAGCACTGTGGGATAAAAACAATCATTACTAATATTTCTTCGGGAGCCGCGGATCGTTCAACTTATGGCTGGAGTGCCTATGGTGCATCGAAAGCTGGACTAAATCGTTATACGAATACAGTTGCCCTTGAACAAAAGGAATTAGGTACCAAACATAAAGTGATTTTGTTTAATCCAAGTATTATGGATACAAATATGCAAGGTGATATTCGTTCGGCAAGCCCAGAGTCTTTTCAAGCAGTTGATCAATTTAAACAATATAAAGAAGATAATCAATTAAGTGATACCTCAGATGTTGCTGAAGTATTAGTCGATATTTTAATGGATGAGGAAAAGATTATTAACGGAAAATATTATCAGATTAAAGATTATAGATAACGGACAATGACCCATTTTTACTCCGAGTTCTCCCACTTTTGAAAAACAATCATATTCTATAAGTGACTTGATAGAATAAAGGAGGGTTCAAGATGGGTGCAGGATATAGTTATGGTTCAGGTTTTGCGTTAATTGTTGTTTTATTCATCCTATTGATCATTATTGGAGCATCTTGGGGATACGGAGGATTTTAATTTAAAGGGGGGTTCCATCTCAGATGGAATCTCCCTTCAGTTTATAATTCAAACGAGTTGAATCAGGATATTAGCATCCGTTATAGCTCACACCTAAATCAATTATTTTCTCGCTCTATTCAGCAGGGATCATTGCCACGTTGTATGGTAACGTTTGTGGACCCAACATGGTTTACTTATAGCCTTGTTATTTATGATTGTTTGCCCATGTTTAGCTAATTTGAAGAAGTAGTAATAAGTCGATAATCCGATTTTAAGCAGATAAAAAAAGAGCTGGTGTTTAGACAGTGCTTAAATAATTAAGGGATAATTTTCTAAAGAATAAATATAGCAAAACGTCAAGCGGAAGGGTGTTCTGTTGTTTGTATGCCAAATAAAAAATTTAAAAGCTATTTTTTCTAAGGATTAAAGTTAAGGCACATTTAGCATAAATATGTTATAGTATGTATGGAAAGAAAGGGGTTAGGTCGATGATTCAACGGAAGAGTAAACGAGAGATTGAATTGATGGCAGAGGCGGGTAAATTGCTTGCTGCTATTCATAAGGAAATCGCAAAAATGATTAAGCCTGGTATAACGACGGCAGAAATTGATGCCTTTGCAGAAAAATATATGATTGATCATGGAGCGACAGCAGAACAAATTGGCTATAATGGATATGAATATGCAACATGTGCTTCAATTAATGATGAGATTTGTCATGGATTTCCGCGTCAAGAGGCATTGAAAAATGGTGATATTGTAACGATTGATATGGTTGTTAATTTAAATGGGGCTTTAGCTGATTCTGCTTGGACATATGCAGTAGGAGAAGTTGACCAGCAGGCCAAGCATCTAATGGATGTAACAAAAGAATCTTTATATAAAGGAATTGAACAGGCACAAGTTGGTAATCGGATTGGTGATATTGGACATGCGATTCAACAATATGCAGAGTCTGAAGGGCTTTCGGTTGTACGGGATTTTACCGGTCATGGGATTGGACCAACAATGCATGAACCCCCTCATATACCACATTATGGATTGCCTGGTAAAGGTACACGCTTGAAGGAAGGCATGGCGATTACAATTGAGCCGATGTTAAATGAAGGAGTATGGCAAAGCCAAATGGATAGTAATAATTGGACCGCTCGTACAATCGATGGCAAGCGATCAGCACAGTTTGAGCATACCATCATTATTAGTAAAAAGGGTCCGATCATTTTAACAGAACAAGATAACGAAAATAGCTAGCTTTGGGCTAGCTATTTATATACAAAAAAATTATTAACAAAATATTCTGATTGATTTGATTTGAGAATTGTCAGAGAAAAGGAGGGGGCCTATGCGTTCGATTGATCAATTAAAAAGAGGAATTAAAGTTGGGATTCCGATTATGTTGAGTTATTTTCCAATTGCGATTACATATGGTGTTTTGGCAAGTCAAGCAGGATTGAGTGTGGTAGAACTAACGAGTATAAGTGCACTCGTCTATGGCGGAGCGTCACAATTTATGGCAACGAATATGTTTTTACTTCATATGGGAGCACTTGAAATCATTATCGCGACCTTTGTGTTAAATTTTAGACATTTTGTTATGGGGTTGTCGTTTATGCACCAACTCAAGACAGTACCGCTAAAGTGGCGGGTTGGGCTCTCTTTATTAATGACTGATGAAACCTTTTCGGTGACATCTGTTGAGAAAAAAGCAGCTAAACAGCCCTCAGGGCATTTATTTTATTTTGGTCTCTTTTTCATATCATATAGTTCATGGTTGATTGGTTCATTTATTGGAGGGTTTGTTGGTGATATCATACCTGCAGCGATTAGTCAGAGCTTTGGGATCGCCCTTTATGCGATGTTCATTGCCTTGCTTGTGCCTTCTGTAAAGATGAATTTATATTATGGGCTCATTGCAGGTCTTGCGATGATATTAAATTATGGCTTGAGTTATTTTTTACAAGAAGGTTGGTCGATTGTGTTTGCAACTATTTTAGCTAGTTTCTTTGGCTTATTTTTTATGAGGAGGAAAGCATAATGCCCGTTTTAGTTGTTATTATATTGATGAGCATCGTTACTGTTGTGCCGCGAATTTTACCTGCCTTCATTATCGATCGTGTTACTTTTCCGACTTGGGTTGGCCAGTGGCTAGAGCTGATCCCTTATGCAGCCTTAGGCGCTTTAATTTTCCCTGGTATCTTAGATGTCGTATCTGACCAACCCCATATCGGTTTTTTAGGTGGACTTGTGGCAATTGTACTTGCTTTATTTCGATTACACATTATTTTTGTTGTCTTAGGAGCAACGGCATTTGTTTATTTTCTACTTTGAATCTTGGGATCAGGTTCTACATGGATTTGAGTATGATGAATCATAAAATGATCGACCAAAATATTTTCAATTCGATCCGTTATTCTATGGGCGTGTTCAATTGTCATGGTCGGATCAACATAAATGGTCATATCAAGATAAATCTGATTACCGTCGTGTCTGCCTTTAATATCTTTTATCTTTCTAATCTCAGGGTCTTTTTCAATAAAGGCCCGTATTTCATTTATGGAATCATCTTCAAAACCATCTGTTAGGGTATGACTAGCATTTTTGAAAATATCCCAAGCCGTGTAAACGATTAGAATCCCAACGAGAATACCCGCAATTGGATCAAGCCAGGTTAAGCCAACTCGAGCTCCTAATATACCAATAAAAGCAGCTAAACTCACTAGAGCATCAGATTTATTATCTTGGGATGCAGCATAAAGTGAATGGCTGTTTATTTTTTTGGCAAGACGCCGGTTAAAAAAATAAACACCCAACATCAGAATTGAGGAACCTAGTGCTGTCCAGCCGGCTAACATTGAAGGTTGTGTGGCTCCACCGTTCCAAATGTATTGGATGGAATTAAAAATAACCTGCAACCCAACTGTTACCATTATAAATGATGCAACTAATGAGGCGATCAATTCTGCACGAAAATGGCCATAATGGTGATCATAATCAGGAGGTTTACGTGATATTTTTAAGCCAATTAAAACAGCAATCGATGCAATGACATCAGTTGAATTGTTGAGCCCATCGGCACGTAAGGCTTGAGAATTGGTAACTTGTGCGATAACGATTTTTAAGACGGCGAGAAACAAATAGGCAATGATACTTACCCATGCTCCGCGTTCGCCTCGTCTAATTCGTTCATATTGATTCATTCAGAATGCTTCCTTCCTAAATCTTTGTATATCTAATCTATCACTTCAAATGTGGATAAGTCTAGAGCAAGATTCCTTTACTGATCAATCAATGTTGACTCGCAGCGATAAGGTTGGTTAAGGGCAATCGTTTAATTCTCATTTAGAAGGGTATACACGAATTAAGTAAAGGGTTCGTCCACCACGTAGTTGTGTTTAAAATAGGAACTTTTTAATTTCAAGGAATACTGTTTGAAGAAGTTCCTAACTTAGATACCCGATGATTCGTAATATTTTGGATGTTTTACGTGCTTTATTTTCTCAGCAATATTTTTTCACTTACTTGACAAATTTGCTTAGAGAAGGATACTTCATAAAACGATAGTCACTTTTGTTCAGTCACTTAGCTTGTCATAAATCATACTTGATTGAAAGTCCCTTTATTTTTCGCTACTTATAGGGATCATAACCTTTATCTTTTAAGCCTCAAGTTATTTTGATTAAAGATCATTAAAGTAAACATTTCCAAATTTCCAATTGTTTATTCACTTTGATTTTTAGGAGGTTCATTTATGAAAAAAGAAAAAGTAAATTATCTATTGCAAAGAACCAATCGTCTAATCCCTAAACAGTTAACCGTGAAGCGTGATCTTTCTTTTGAATTTAAATTAGCTGCCCAATTAGTGTTAGATCAATCAATTGCTGGATGGAATAAAGCTTATTTTGATCGGGAGATCGATAGAGCGATTGAAGCAAATAATCAAGCACGATTTAATGAATTATTGGTATATTATCGATACTATGCATGGGAGTATTAGGGAAGGGATCTATTCTGTTGAAGAATGACTTTACAGAGTATTCTTATTTTCTTAGGTCATTATTGCTTTATTTTTCAAAAACGATTTATTCTTTTAAACTTATTACTTAACGATCCAATAGAGTGGAAATATCTGCTCATTTTTTTCAAATTCAATTATGTTATAGTTAAGTTAGGTTGAATAGAGGTGATATGTTTTGAAATTGAATCATTTTTTATTATTGCTCATTGTAATTTCACTCATAGGGTGTAGTCAGACAGATACAGATCCATCTTCAAAAATGGTGCATTCTTATTCACAAAAAAAGGGCTCGACTTTAATTGCCAAGCCATTAATTGAAGTGAGCAGTCAACAAGATGTAGATAAAAATATTTCAGGTGTTGAATCTGAAACAGACCTTTTTATTGTTAGTAATCCAGAAAGCATAGAAGTGTATGTGAATAAAAACCGCCGATTACCAGAAGGTTACTCACCTGATGATTTAGTAGAGCCAGATGTTCTACATTTATCGCCAGAGGGTGATGATCGCCGATTATTAAGAGAGGAAGCCGCTCACGCACTTGAAGAATTATTCCAAGCTTCCAATGAAGAAGGTTTAAATTTAGTAGCTGTATCAGGTTATCGATCAAATGAACGTCAAACGACTATTTACCAAAGCAGTGTGGCTAATAATGGTCAAGAACATGCCGATCAATTTTCGGCGCGACCAGGAACAAGTGAGCATGAAACGGGACTTGCAATCGATGTGAGTACATCCGTCATTGCTTTTGCCCTTGAGGAAACTTTTCAACAAACAGAAGAAGGTAGTTGGTTAGAAGATCATGCCCATGACTTTGGGTTTATTATTCGTTATCCTGAAGGAAAAGAAGAAATTACTGGATATGCTTATGAACCGTGGCATCTTCGTTATGTGGGAAAAGAACTTGCTGACCATCTATATCATGAATCATTAACACTAGAGGAGTATTTTGATTATCATTATTAATCATGAATAAGAAGATGATTTCTATTTTGAATAGAGGTCATCTTTTTTTATTATATATTACGATAAAACGGAACTTCAATCAGTGAGCGTCTCCCACTGACTGGGACTCAGAATAAGAAAGGCACTTATTCTTGTACTATCAAAGGAATAAGTGAGAGTGAGTTTTGCAAAAAACGATATGCTACAATAAGAGTAATCAATGAAACGGAGGAGAAAAAAATGAAAACAAGAACAGAGTATGATTCAATAGGATCGATTGAAGTTGATCAAACTAAATATTGGGGAGCTCAAACCCAGCGAAGTGTTGAGAATTTCCCAATTGGTAATGAGAAGATACCTGATCGGTTGATTCGTGCTTTTGTTATGCTAAAGAAAAGTGCAGCCATTGTTAATCATCGCTTAAATAAGTTAACTAAACAAAAAGAACAAGCCATTGTCCATGCTTGTGATACAGTTTTAGCGAATGATTTGATTGAACATTTTCCCCTTCATGTTTGGCAGACAGGCAGTGGTACACAAACAAATATGAATGTAAATGAAGTTTTATCATACATAGGAAACCAATTTTTGCTTGAAAATAATCAACAGCCACAGTTACATCCAAATGATGATCTCAATCAATCGCAAAGCTCAAATGATACATTTCCAACAGCTCTGCATATCTCAGCAGTTTTGGCTATTGAAGAAGAGCTTTTACCAGCCCTCGCAGATATTGATTTGACTTTAAATAAGCAGGTAAATAAATACCAGGATTTGATCAAAATCGGTCGAACACATTTGCAGGATGCAACACCAATAACATTCGGTCAAGAAATTAGTGGTTGGCAACATATGATTGAAAAAATTCAACAGATGCTAACAGAGGACCTAGTTCATTTAAGCGAATTAGCTATTGGTGGCACAGCTGTTGGAACAGGGATCAACGCTGAACCCAAATTTGGCGAGATGGTAGCTGATCAATTAACTCAATTATCCAATAGACCGTTTCGCTCAGCACCAAATAAGTTCCATGCTTTAACCAGCCATGACCAAATAGTGAGAGCTCATGGAACTTTAAAGGCATTAGCAGCTGATCTAATGAAAATTGCTAATGATATTCGCTGGTTAGCCAGCGGACCACGTACAGGGCTTGGTGAAATCGATATTCCAGCTAATGAACCTGGCAGTTCAATTATGCCTGGAAAAATTAATCCTACACAGGCTGAAGCCTTAACTATGGTTGCTGTACAGATCATGGGAAATGATGCAACGATAGGCATAGCAGCAAGTCAAGGTAATTTTGAGCTTAATGTGTATAAACCTGTTATTGCTTATAATTTTTTGCAATCTACTCAATTGTTAGCTGATGGGATTCGTTCTTTTAATGAACGTTGTTTAGCTGGCATGAAACCGATTCAAAAAAAGATGAATCAGAATGTGAATGAGTCATTGATGTTAGTGACAGCACTAAATCCACATATTGGTTATGATAATGCAGCTAAAATAGCGAAGAAAGCTTATCAGGAAGCTAAAACTTTGAAGCAAGCTGCTTTAGAGTTAGGATTGTTAACAGAAGCAGAATTTAATGAGTTTGTTGATCCTAACAAAATGATCGGTCATATATAATTGTAGTATCAACAGTGATACAGTATTTTCCTTACTAACTAGTAATTAACGCTGTTAAAAAAATGAGAAGTTCTCATACTACTAGTAAGGAGGTGAACAACAATGGCAGATAGAAATCGTTCAAACAAGTTAGTTGTTCCCGGTGTTGAACAAAAATTAAATCAAATGAAGTACGAAATTGCTCAAGAATTTGGTGTAACTCCAGGTGCTAATGAAACAGCTCGTGCAAACGGGTCTGTAGGTGGAGAAATTACTAAAAGACTTGTCCAACAAGCGCAAGAGCAAATGGGATCAAGTCATCAGTAACAGAATCATCAATTGAAGCAATTAGCTTTAGAACTTTAACAGTCAACTTGTTAAGCAGAATAAGGAAGGAAAGTGTCGTCAGCGAGTTATCGCTTGAAGAAAACAGCTTTTTATCCTTAAGGAGCTCCAGCTTTTATCAGTGGGGTGATGAATGCTTGAGTGCACTCTAAATTAGAGGGCGATTTAAACACCCTTTTGAAATGAGAATCTTCGGCTGACACACAGCTTGTGCAAACATTGAAATCACCACGTCTGTGTGAAAGAAAGCCTCCGAATAAGTGTTATGGATTTTTAACTGAAACTTTTTGAGCAAGGTCTCAGAAATCCACACATTTTCTTGTTTTTTGAGTTAATGTGTTAGTATCTCCTATCCCTGAGACTTCAAAATTTTAGTCGCATTGAATGAACCTCTCTGCTAAAATTTTATCTGCTCTAATGTGAAGGAAAATCCGTACCCAATCACTCCAAAACGTGATTGAGATTAAAATGGGCAATCCAACAGCAACAAAAGGCTGATGGACCTGGCACATTTTTAAATGAATGAGGTTAAAATAAGGCCGAAAATCACAAAAGTTATGAGTAGCACATCGTTCTGCTAAATAAGCACAAAAAAAAGAGACATCCAAGCGGATGTCTCTTTATATATTTAATGGGGGAGTTATCGACTTATTATCGTTCTAAATACGTTGTTCTGATTCAACATCAAAGAAATGACTCTTATGCATATCGAAAGCTAATGTAATGGTTTCACCGCCGTTTACATCAGTACGTGAATCAACTCGTGCAATGAAATCTTGATCAACAAGTTTGGAATATAGATATGATTCGGAACCCATTAGCTCAGCAACATCAATAACGGCTTTAATTGTTGAACCTGGATTTGCGTCTACGAAGACGGGTTCATCATGAATATCTTCAGGACGAACACCAAGAATAATCTCTTTACCAATATAACCTTGATCACGAAGAACTTTCATTTTTCCTTCAGGTACTTCAATTGTTTGTCCGTTAGAAGATACATGGAATCCATCTTCTTTTAAGGTTCCATTGAAGAAGTTCATGGCAGGTGAACCGATGAATCCACCAACGAAAACGTTGTCTGGTTTATCATAAACTTCCTTAGGCGCTCCAACTTGTTGGATAATTCCATCTTTTAACACAACCAGGCGAGTAGCCATCGTCATTGCTTCTGTTTGGTCGTGAGTAACATAGATAGATGTTGTTTGTAGACGGTGGTGAAGCTTTTGGATTTCTGCACGCATTTGAACACGCAGCTTCGCATCTAAGTTTGATAAAGGCTCATCCATCAAGAATACTTTAGCATCACGAACAATTGCACGACCTAGTGCCACACGTTGACGTTGACCACCAGAAAGGGCTTTTGGTTTACGATCTAAGTATGCTTCAAGTCCTAAGATTTGAGCTGCATTTTTTACACGACGCTCGATTTCATCTTTTTTAAATTTACGTAGTTTCAAACCGAATGCCATGTTGTCATATACATTCATATGTGGATAAAGCGCATAGTTTTGGAAAACCATTGCGATATCACGATCTTTAGGAGCAACATCGTTCATTAATTTACCATCGATATAAAATTCACCAGCTGTAATTTCCTCAAGGCCAGCGATCATACGTAATGTGGTTGATTTCCCACAACCAGATGGACCAACAAATACGATAAACTCTTTATCATTAATTTCAAGGTTGAAATCAGATACTGCTTTTATACCGTCCTTGTCATATACTTTATCAATATTTCTTAATGATAATTCTGCCATTACAAAATCCTCCTCTAATTTGAAAGCGTTTAACTTTATGAATTAATTTTACCTAAATCGTTTGAGTTGGTAAATGTCCACTTTGCACAAAAAGTATAGGCTTGTTTGTGCACGCTTACAAATTAATTAGAATAAACGCTCACCTTTTGATCGTTTTACAAAATCCATCTCTAGTTCACAATTAGTTAGGGTTTGAGTGTTGGCTAGCTGATTCTAAATGACGCTTCAATAATAAAATAAGATAAACGGACAAAGCCCCTTCAAATTGTTTAACATCAATATTTGTTTTTTCAATGAATTTATCAATTCGATATTGCAGGCTATTGCGATGCATATATAGTTCTTTAGCTGCAAGGCTTGCATTGGAATTACATTCTAGAAACGTTTGAATCGTACGCAGTAATTCCTCATCATTGGCTGTTTCTTTTAAAATGACATGAATTAAAAAGTGAATGTCATTAATTTCTTTCATTGTTGGTAGAAGATACGGGACTGCCGAGACATAATTCATGACTGATTTAATACTAAAGGTATTTATCTTTGCAAAACTTTGTTGCATCCACTGAAAATAAGCATGTGCTTGTGCAAGATTGGATAGATATGGACCAATATAGAAATGGACATCAAGATAAAAATCAGTTGTGAACACTTCAATCATTTGTTCGTATGAAATCATGTCTTCTTCATTTAAAGGTTCTTCTTCAATAATGATGCCCGATTCTTGATCAATCCAGATAATGGCTGGTCTACTTGAATAGAGTCCATCAATCGCTGCTCTGAAATCAGTTGGATCCGATAATGGCTCAGAAAGGGTAAAAAGAATAAATCGATAATTCAGCGGTTTGTTATTAAAAGCGGTAACATCTTGCTCAAAAATCAGTTGAAACCAAGCTTTTTCATGTCTGGTAACAGGGGGATGAACACCCCGATATGGAGTAAGAATGAGTTGTAACAAAGCTTGATCTTTATTATTTAGCTCTGATTTCTTAATCCCGATAATCTCATTTTCAGGAGTGACAAACCAACTATAATCGTCTATAGAATGTTCAAATTTATTTTGTTGACTATTGATCAAACTAGGAAAGATTTTTTTAAGTTTATTTATCATGCGAAAAGCCTCACTTATTGTCATTTCTTTTATTATAACAAAAATGTAATGGCATGTCGTACTTGTTCGATAGAATGGTACTGCAGGCAAAGAGCAAGCGATCAGTTAAAAAATCCTGTTTTTTTTAACCATTATGATTTGGATAATACTTTTAAGTTTGTTATAGTGGAACAGTGGAAAATGAACGCACTATTTTAACCACTATAATATAGGAGGACTTATCATTATGTCAGCAATTCAAGAAAGTGCAAACGCATTAGAGCAGGCTCTGCGTGAAAGTGAAGAATTCAAAGGATTAAAGGAAGCATACGATGCGGTCATGAGTGATGATATCGCTAAACGAATGTTCGATGATTTTCGTACAACACAGGTCGAATTACAACAAAAACAAATGCAAGGTTTAGAAATTACTGAGGAAGAAGTTGACAAAGCACGAAAAGTAGTTGAAACGGTTCAACAACATGAACAAATTTCAAATCTAATGGCAGAAGAACAACGCGTAAATGATTTGATTAATGAAGTTAGCCGAACAATTACCAAACCATTAGAAGAGCTTTACAGCGCTGAAGGCTAATATTAAAAAAATCCCGCTCACCTTTAAAAATGAGCGGGATTTTCTATCCTATTTCTTTTCCATAATTTTATCAATCAATCCATACTTCAAAGCAGCATCAGCAGACATGAAGTTATCACGATCTGTATCACGATCAACAACTTCAATGGGCTGTCCTGTACGCTCTGATAAAATTTGATTTATTTTATCACGCATTTCAATAATACGTTTAGCATGAATTTGAATATCTGTTGCTTGCCCTTGTGTACCACCAAGTGGTTGGTGAATCATGACTTCACTATTCGGTAAAGCATAACGTTTACCAGGTGCACCAGCAGCTAGTAAGAATGCTCCCATTGAAGCAGCCATGCCGACACAAATGGTTGAAACATCTGGCTTAATAAATTGCATCGTATCATAAATCGCCATTCCTGCTGTGATCGATCCACCAGGTGAGTTAATATAGATGGAAATATCCTTATCTGGGCTCTCTGCCTCTAAAAACAGCAACTGTGATACAATGCTATTGGCAACATTGTCATCAATCCCACTACCTAACATAATGATTCGATCTTTTAGCAAACGAGAATAAATATCATATGCACGTTCTCCACGATTTGTTTGTTCAATAACTGTAGGTATTAAGTTCATTATTAATCTTCCTCCTTAAAGTCAGCTTAATGAATTAGTTTACTTAACCTTATAGTACCTAATTGGTCAATAAAGGTCAAATATTTGAATTCAACTGAGTTAAAATTTATTTTTCCCGATTAGTCTGGAAAATAAACCTAACTAATATTATAGCAGAACATACTTTGCTTTTGTAAAACAACAACTGAAAATCATCAATAAATTATTTGCTCGTTGAAATGTTCTTTATTATCCGTTATAATATGCCTTGTGCTTAACACAATTCCATTAGAAGCTTATCGATAAAACGTCGGTAGTTACTAATTTTCTCAAGAAATCATGCGCCCGTAGCTCAGGGGATAGAGCATCGGTTTCCGGGGCCGAGTGCCGGGGGTTCGAATCCCTCCGGGCGCGCTTTTAAAACCAACTTTATAATAGTTCAAAAAGGTTAAAATGTTGATAAAACAATGTTTTAACCTTTTTTGAAGTTCTCGTTTATTCCGAAAAGCAGTAAATTCATTTTTCAGTAGGATGGATATCCACAGGATAAGGAGTATTCGCAGCAATATAGCGCACGAAGAAAAGGGTTCTGTATTTTAGAGAAAAGCGGAACATGCCTTACCTGTAAGTTTCAGACAAAAGTTTTATCACAGTTAACCGACCATAAAATGCCGGAAAACAATGGTTTACTCGATCCACTAAAAAGATTTGAAACGGGGACTCAGAATAAGTAAGGTACTTATTTTTGCATTACCAAAGAAATAAAAGGTTTTATTGGCGATCAACTAAGTCAAACGATGACATTCACCAGAGAGACTTGGTGATAAGCCAAGTCTTTCTAACCTTGCCAATACGTCGCAGCTTTCCTTAATACGGTTACTCGTCCCAACGCAGTGATTTACGGTTACTCGCCCCATCAAAGAGATTTATGTGTCGAAAACTCTCCCATTGAATAAAGTTTCATTTTATTTTCTAATCCAAGGAAAGTGATGAGCTAATTTTAGTAAAACATCCATTTATTTAGTTGCAATAGTCATTTTTGACTTTTGAGGTTAGCTGTATCAATCGTTTTTTCATCTTTTTACTTATAATAAAGTGGGAAAGATGAAAAGAGGTGATAAAAGATGGAGAAAAATAAAAAAATAGATAAAGGAGTGATTATTCGAACAGTCGCTTTATTTGTCGCCTTTATCAATCAATTATTGTGTTTCTTTGGGAAATCTCCAATTCCCATTGAAGAAGAAAGTTTAACAACATTTATATCCATTATAATTATGGGGGTTGTTTCCATTTGGTCATGGTGGAAAAATAATAGCTTCACTAAATCCGCAAAAGAAGCCGATGAGTATAAAAAGATAATAAAAGAAGGAACTTAACTGCTATGTTGGTATCCTTTGATAAAAATAGTTGCTAAGATTATATTTCAGAATAAACGAGTTGGCTTGTTCAACACATTTCTCCACAATTATCTTCATTTTCACTATCCCGTTAATTCGACTCCATAATATACAACTAAGATTGCCACATAAATTCTTGCCTCTTACGCAAAATATATGGCGTGGGGGTGAGAATAATGAAAAACGAAAAGGATCGAAAAACGTTAAAAGAACGTCATAAAGAAGAAAAGTTACAGAAAAAATCACCACAACGATTTGATGAAGAATTTTCTGATGAACCCATGACACCGGTCGAGTTAGATCGAAATAAATTAACCAAAAAATGCTAAGCCATTTTGCCTCCCTATCTAAATCTAGGGAGGCTTTTTAAACTAATATGATTTTTTGGGACCTATAAGCTGGCAACTGTTGATTTCCAATTGGTTTGAACTTCACTTTTTTTATTGATTCAGCTATACTATGGATAAGGAGTTACCTAATTAAAGATAGAGGTGTAAAAAGTGAAATATATTTATTGGTTCTTCATTTCTTGTCTGATTATATGGGAGATGGATGAATTAAAAGGGATTTTTGGTTTTTCTGTCTTTTGGCAATATTTGGCTAATATTTTGTTTATCGGCTATTTTGCCTATTTATTAAATATTCAATTCGACTTTCTCAAAATAAACGGTAAAGTTACCCATAAAAAAAAGCAAGTCAATAATTGATGGATGTCTGTCAGAGACTTGTTTTGTAAGCAGTTAGTTTAAATAAAATTAAAGCTAAAATACCTTGAGGAATTTTTACCCTTCTGTTATACTTAAAATTGTTCAGGTATTTTTTTATCGTATGTGGGACAGAAAATTGTTATTATGGGACGAAAAACAACCCGAAAGTTAAAACAGAAAGGGAGTTACTACATGCATTCACTAATTGATTTACAAACGGTAGTATGTCCCGATTTATTAAAAGCAATGCAAAAACGTTATCGAATTCTGCACATGATACATTTACTTGAACCAATCGGGCGCCGAAGTTTGGCAGAGCAAATTAATCTAAAAGAGCGTGTGGTCCGTAATGAGATAGATTTTCTAACACAACAAGGACTATTGAGTGTTAGTCAACAAGGTGTTTTTCTAACCAATAATGGTTATGAGATTATGAGTGCTTTAACTCCGTATATTGAGAAAATGAACCGGTTCGATGTATTAGAAGAGCAATTAAAGCAAATATTAAATCTCGAACATGTTATCATCACACCAGGTGATAGTGACAAGCAAGAATGGGTCAAATTTGATATGGGAAAACGTGCGGTAGAACTTTTACAAGCACAGTTAGAGCCCAATCAAACGATTGCAGTAACTGGAGGAACATCAATTGCTGCCGTTGCAGAGATGATGCAGCCTTCTACACAAGGGACAAATTGTTTCTTCGTTCCTGCACGTGGTGGTTTAGGCGAGCAGGTTGAAAATCAGGCAAATACGATTTGTGCTGAAATGGCAAAAAAGGCCAACGGGGATTATCGTTTGCTCTATGTTCCTGATCCATTAAGTGAAAAAACCTATCAATCGATTATTCAAGAACCTGGTGTTAAAGAAGTTTTACATATGATTAGACAAGCTGATGTTGTGATGCATGGAATTGGAGATGCGATCACCATGGCTGAACGTCGTAAAACGTCTGATGATGTTTTGGAAAGGTTAAAAACGGGAAAAGCAGTAAGTGAGGCTTTTGGCTATTATTTTGATCGAACGGGTCGAGTGGTCTATAAAGTTCGGACCGTCGGTATGCAACTAGAAGATTTGTCAAAAGTAAAGACAGTGATTGCGATTGCTGGAGGGAAATCGAAAGCTAAAGCAATAGCTTCTTACTTTCAACAGGGTAAAAGTAATGTTCTTATTACTGATGAGGGCGCTGCAAATATGTTAATAAAGGGTATTTCCCTTTAAATAAATTAATGTAAATACAAGGAGGAAACAAGAATGACTGTAAAAGTAGGTATTAATGGATTTGGTCGTATTGGCCGTTTAGCTTTCCGTCGTATCCAAGAAGTAGAAGGAATTGAAGTGGTGGCTATTAACGACTTAACTGACGCTGATATGCTTGCTCATTTACTTAAATATGATACGATGCAAGGACGCTTTGATGGTGAAGTTGAAGTCAAAGACGATGCATTTGTTGTAAATGGTAAAGAAGTTAAAATCCTCTCAAATCCTAATCCTGAAGAGTTAGCATGGGGAGATTTAGGTGTAGAGATTGTATTAGAATGTACAGGTTTCTTCAACTCTAAGGAAAAAGCTGAAAAACACCTTCAAGCAGGTGCAAAACGTGTTGTTCTCTCTGCTCCAGGTGGAGATGTGCCAACAGTAGTATTTGGTGTTAACGAAGATATCTTGACAGGCGAAGAAACTGTTATCTCTGGTGCTTCATGTACTACAAACTGTTTAGCACCAATGGCTGACGTTCTTCATAAACAATTTGGTATTGTAGAAGGTTTAATGACTACCATTCATGCATACACTGGTGACCAAAATACATTAGATGCTCCACATGCTAAAGGTGATTACCGTCGTGCACGTGCTGCAGCTGTGAATGTTGTTCCTAATACTACAGGTGCTGCTAAAGCAATTGGTCTTGTTATTCCTGAATTACAAGGTAAATTAGACGGAGCTGCTCAACGTGTTCCAGTAGCTACTGGTTCATTAACTGAGTTAGTTACTGTACTTGATAAAGAAGTCACTGCTGAGCAAGTAAATGCAGCAATGAAAGATGCAGCAAGTCCATCATACGGTTATAACGAAGACATGATTGTTTCTTCTGATATTGTTGGTAGTACACATGGATCTATTTTTGATGCTACACAAACAAAAGTCATGACTGTTGATGGCAAACAACTGATAAAAACTGTTGCATGGTATGATAATGAAATGTCATATACAGCACAATTAATCCGTACTTTAGAGTATTTTGCTAATCTATAATTGATAAATTCCAATCAGCTATGCGGGAAGCGATCGCGCTTCCCGCTTGCTATTTTTATACTTTTAGTTAGTATGAATTTTTAGTTATCAAGCTGGTTCGAACTAGCTGAATCTTTTATAACTGAAAGAATTAACACGGTTAGTAAAAGATAAGCGGATGTAAAATTTTCCAAAACTATCAGAAAGCACAGCATTTTGCAGCTGATAGTTTTAATAAAACTGAGGCTTTCGCCATAAAGACTTTGCGATAAGCCAAGTATTTCTAAAATTAAATCTATCTTAATATTGGAGGATTTTTAAATGGCGAAAAAAATTGTAACTGATTTAGATGTAGCCGGTAAAAAAGTTCTTGTCCGTGCAGATTTTAACGTGCCGATGAAAGACGAGAAGATTACCAATGATGATCGCATTATTCAAGCGCTTCCAACAATCAAATATCTTATAAAAGAAGGGGCTAAGGTTATCCTTTTCTCCCACTTAGGACGTGTGAAGGAAGAAGCAGACAAAGAAGGAAAATCTCTTAAACCAGTAGCAGATCGTTTAACAGAATTATTGGCTAAAGAAGTTGCATTTGTTCCAGAAACACGCGGCGAAAAACTGGAAAACGCGATTGACGCTCTAGGCAATGGTGATGTTTTAATGTTTGAAAATACACGTTTTGAAGATATTGATGGCAAGAAAGAAAGCAAGAATGACCCAGAGCTAGGGAAATATTGGGCTAGCCTTGGTGATGTTTTTGTTAACGATGCATTCGGTACAGCTCACCGTGCACATGCTTCAAATGTTGGCATTGCGTCAAATATTGAATCAGCAGCAGGCTTTTTAATGGAAAAGGAAATTAGATTTATCGGCGAATCTGTTGATAATCCTGACCGTCCTTTTGTAGCGATCTTAGGCGGTGCAAAGGTAAGTGACAAAATTGGTGTGATCGAAAACTTACTTGAGAAAGCTGACAAAGTTATTATTGGCGGGGGAATGGCCTTCACATTCTTCAAAGCTCAAGGTAAGGAAATCGGTACTTCATTATTAGAAGCAGATAAAGTGGATTTAGCTAAAGATTTATTAGAGCGTGCAGCTGGAAAAATTATTTTACCTATCGATACAAAGGTGAATAAAGAGTTTTCTAATGAAGGTGATATTAAAGCTGTTCCTGCTGATCAAATTCCAGCAGATTATATGGGCTTAGATATTGGACCTGAAACAGTCAAGCTTTATGAAAGAGAATTAGAAGGTGCTAAAACAGTTGTTTGGAACGGCCCAATGGGGGTATTCGAGATGACTAATTTCGCTAAAGGAACCATTGGTGTTTGTGAAGCAATTGCTAACTTAAATGATGCAACCACTATCATTGGTGGCGGAGATTCAGCAGCGGCAGCGATGCAATTAGGCTTTGCCGAGAAATTCTCCCACATTTCAACTGGTGGCGGTGCTTCATTAGAATACTTAGAAGGAAAAGAATTACCTGGATTAGCTGCAATTAGTAATAAATAACCAGCTATAAGAGAATGTTCAAAAGTTTGGTGAAAGTGATACATCAGGTTTAAGGATCTTTTTCTATAATGATTTGTGTTGCCTGGATAATGAAGAAATCTTCACCACACGTAAGAAATGCGTCAATAATAGGGGAACTTCAGTTAGGAATTCAGGTCTTGAAACCTGGAATACAGAGAACTTAACCCAAACAATCCTTTTATCTTTCCTTTTGAACACACATTAAAATGGACCAGGCATGAAAAGGAGCAGATTATGCGTAAACCAATTATTGCAGGAAACTGGAAAATGAATAAAGTATTAGCAGAAGCAGAACGTTTTGTCGCTGATACGAAAGACAAAGTGCCAGCGCAAGATAAGGTCGATTCAATTGTATGTGCACCTTTTCCATATTTGTCAGCTTTAGTGGCGCAAACAAAAGGTACTGATCTTGAAGTAGCAGCACAAACCATGCACTTTGAAGAAAGTGGAGCATTTACTGGCGAAGTGAGTCCAGTGATGTTGAAAGATTTAGGCGTTAACTATGTTGTGCTTGGTCACTCAGAACGTCGTGAATATTATGCTGAAACAGACGAAACGGTTAATCAAAAGGCACATGCAGCTTTCAAACATGGTATCACACCTATCATTTGTGTCGGTGAAACGTTAGAACAACGTGAAGCGAACCAAACGATGAATTTAGTGGCTGATCAAGTTAAAAAAGCATTAGCTGGTTTAACAGAAGCACAAATTAAAGAAGCTGTGATTGCTTATGAGCCTATTTGGGCAATCGGTACAGGTAAGACAGCAACATCAGAACAAGCGAATGAAGTCTGTACACATATTCGTGAAACAGTTGCGGCAGTTGTATCAAAAGATGCAGCAGAAGCGATCCGAATTCAATATGGGGGCAGTGTAAAGCCTGCTAATATTGATGAATTATTAGCGCAATCAGATATTGATGGAGCGTTAGTTGGAGGAGCAAGTTTAGAAGCTGACTCATTCTTGCAACTTGTGGAGGCTGGTGCAAAATGAGTCAAGATAAATTAGCTGCTTTAATTATTTTAGATGGTTTTGCCATTCGTGATGAAGAGAAGGGTAACGCAGTTAAACAAGCGAACACACCTAACTTTGATCGTTATTGGAAGCAATATCCACATAACCAATTGACTGCTTCTGGCGAGGCGGTTGGTTTACCTGATGGCCAAATGGGTAACTCAGAAGTGGGTCACTTAAATATTGGTGCCGGTCGAATTGTTTATCAAAGCTTAACACGACTCAATTTATCAATTCGCGAGGGTGACTTTTTTGAAAATGACTATTTAGTCCAAGCAATTGATCATGCTATAGCAAAAGGAAAAGCTTTGCACATTTTTGGCCTATTGTCTGACGGTGGTGTTCACAGTCACATTGAACATTTGTATGCTGTCTTAAAATTAGCTAAAGATAAAGGCTTAGAAAAAGTCTTTGTCCATGGCTTTTTAGATGGTCGTGATGTCGGTCAAAAATCAGCCAAACAATATATTTCAGCTGCTCAAGCAAAAATGGCTGAATTAGGTGTTGGTCAGTTTGCTACCATATCAGGCCGTTATTATGCGATGGACCGTGATAAGCGTTGGGATCGTGTTCAAAAAGCTTATGATGCGATTGCATATGGTAAAGGTCCAACAGCAAAAGATCCTTTAGCTGTTGTTGATCAAGCTTATGAAGAAGATATTTATGATGAGTTTGTTGTGCCAACGGTTATCGTTGACCCAAATGATCAACCTATTAGCAAAGTTGATTCTGAAGATTCGATTATTTTCTTTAACTTCAGGCCAGATCGAGCGATTCAAATATCTCAAGCTTTCGCCAACGATGATTTTTCCGGATTTGATCGCGGGGAAATGGCGCCAAAGGATATTTACTTTGTCTGTATGATGAAGTATAGTGATACTGTAAATGGTCATATTGCTTATCCACCAGCTGAGTTGAAGAATACAGTCGGTGAAGTTTTAGCAAACAATGGTTTAAATCAGTTGCGTATTGCTGAAACGGAAAAATATCCTCATGTCACTTTCTTTATGAGTGGAGGACAGGAAGCTGAATTTGAAGGTGAAAAGCGGATTTTGATTGACTCGCCCAAAGTAGCCACTTATGATTTAAAACCTGAAATGAGTGCCTATGAAGTGACAGAAGCGTTACTTAAAGAATTAGATGAGGGTAATCAAAATGCTATCATCTTAAACTTTGCCAATCCAGATATGGTGGGTCACTCAGGTATGCTTGAGCCTACAATTAAAGCGATTGAAGCAGTTGATGAATGCTTAGGTAAGATCGTTGACAAAATCCTTGAAAAAGGTGGCCGAGCCATTATTACGGCAGACCACGGTAACTCAGATGAAGTTGTTTCATTAGATGGAGCGCCAATGACAGCACACACAACAAATCCAGTCCCTGTTATTGTGACAAAAGACGGAATTGAATTGCGTGATGGTGGAATTCTTGGTGACTTAACACCTACTTTATTAGATTTATTAGAGGTTGATCATCCAAAAGATATGACAGGTCAATCATTAATTAAATAAAATTTGAATTGAAAAGGAGATTAAAAAACATGCCTTATATTACAGACGTATTTGCACGTGAAGTCATGGACTCACGTGGTAACCCAACAGTAGAAGTTGAAATTTATACAGAATCAGGTGCTTTCGGTCGTGCTTTAGTACCAAGTGGTGCTTCCACAGGTGAATATGAAGCCGTAGAATTACGTGATGGTGATAAAGAACGTTACCTTGGTAAAGGAGTTCTTAAAGCGGTAGAAAACGTAAATGAACTGATTGCACCAGAACTACTTGGTTTTGATGCTACTCGTCAAGTTGTGATTGACAAATTACTAATTGATTTAGATGGCACTGAAAACAAAGGGAAATTAGGTGCAAATGCTATTCTTGGTGTATCTATGGCTGTTGCTCATGCTGCTGCTGATCACTTAGGTGTTTCTCTATATACTTACTTAGGTGGATTTAATGCCACTGTGCTGCCAACGCCAATGATGAATATCCTTAATGGTGGAGAGCATGCAGATAACAATGTTGATATCCAAGAATTTATGGTTATGCCTGTTGGCGCACCAACATTCAAAGAAGCTTTACGTATGGGTGCTGAAATTTTCCATAGTCTTAAAAAAGTTCTTGCTACAAAAGGGTATAACACTGCAGTTGGTGATGAAGGTGGTTTTGCACCGGACCTTAAATCAAATGAGGAAGCACTTGCTACGATTATTGAAGCGATCGAAGCAGCTGGCTATAAACCAGATGAAGAAGTTAAATTGGCAATGGATGTTGCGGCTTCTGAAATCTATGAAGATGGTAAATATAACCTTAAAGGTGAAGGGGTTGTTCGTACCTCTGAAGAAATGGTTGACTGGTATGCAGAAATGGTATCTAAATACCCAATCATCTCAATTGAAGATGGTCTAGATGAAAATGACTGGGATGGTTTCAAATTGCTTACTGATCGCTTAGGTGATAAAGTACAATTAGTAGGTGACGATTTATTCGTTACAAATACTAAAAAACTTGCTGAAGGTATTGAAAAAGGTATCGGTAACTCAATTTTAGTTAAAGTGAACCAAATCGGTACATTGACTGAAACTTTCGAAGCGATCGAAATGGCTAAAAAAGCAGGTTACACTGCTGTTATTTCTCACCGTTCTGGTGAAACAGAAGATGCAACAATCGCAGACATTGCGGTTGCAACAAATGCTGGCCAAATCAAAACAGGTGCACCTTCACGTACTGACCGTGTGGCAAAATACAATCAGTTACTACGTATCGAAGATGAGCTTGTTGATACAGCTAAATATGCTGGAAAAACAGCCTTCTACAACCTAAATAAATAAGTTAAACAGAAATAAAAACCTAGTCATTGTACACTTTGACTAGGTTTTTTATTTTAAAATCAGAGCGAACACCTTACGTCACTAGGTTAGACTTTCCTTACCTATCTAAGGGTTAGTATTTTGGTAAAAAATGATTTGGAAATATTCATTGCTATTTTTTCATCTTTTTTAAAACGTGTTATGCTGCATTTGCTTGTTCTTGTTTCAGTAAACGTTGATCATAAGAACGAGCAAAAGGCAAATAGATAATAAAAGCAACGGCGGCACATAACAGAGCAACTATTATGGCTTTCCAATCACCACCTGTGCTAATAAAAGCACCAACTCCTACAGGTGATGGCCATGGCATATTTGCGATAACTGGGCGAATAATCTCTAACTTGATAGCAAAATATCCAATACTAGCCGAAGCCATTGGAGCTAAAAAGAATGGAATAGCCATAAAAGGATTATAAATTAATGGAATTCCAAAAATGAGCGGTTCATTAATATTGAAAATGGCTGGGACAATTGCTGCTTTGCCTAAAACTTTCAATTGTTTAGATTTTGCCATATAAACTAGAAATAGACAAAAGCCTAATGTTGCTCCAGATCCGCCAATTGTTACGAAAGCATTGTTAAACTCACCTGCTAACGGTATGTTTGCACCGTCAGCATTCAACGCTAAGTTGCCAAGAGTAATAGGTGTAATTAGTGAAAATATAATGTTTGCCCCATGAATACCGACTAACCATAAAGCGTGTATTAAGAAATAAATAACCATTATCCCTATCCAGCTGCTAGTCAACTGGGTTACAAAACCAAATGGAATGGCGACCAATTGAAAAATGTCGGTTCCAAAAGCAACTAAGACGCCAGTAATGATTAGCACAACAAAAGCAACAATGAATGCTGGTATCAACCCTGTGAAAGCACGAGAAACGCCTTCCGGTACTTCTTCAGGCATCTTAATGACCCAATTTTTTGCTACACATAAACGATATAATTGCACGGCTACGACAGCCATAATAATTCCAGTAAAAATTCCAACAGTCCCTAATCTTGCGACACCATCATCTCCAATTGCCCAACCATTGATAATCGTTTGCTCTAGGTCTGTTAATCGGACAATTGAACCATTTTCAAGGACTAATTGAGGGATCGATAAAAAGAAAGCAAACATAGCTAATAAGGCACCTGTGATGGGTGCAACATTTAAATCTTCTTCCTCAGCTATAATTTTAGTATATTCATAGCCTAGGCCCACACAGAAATATAAGGCGAGTATTCCCATGGTCGTACTATTCGCCAACATATATAAATCACTGATCTTAAAAAAAGTTGCATTAAATATATCTTCTAAAAAAGGAAAGGTCATTGGCAAAATATTGAATACTAAGAACATCGAACCAACAATCGTGAAAGGGATCGCTCCCATTCCAGCCCCCATAATGGCACGAACAATCTTAAACTGTGCCAATTTCCCCAGAGGCGCCATAATTGTTTTTTCTAGAAATATAAATAGTTTACTATTTGATTCTTCCATCTTGACCACTCACTTTCTATTTATTCTATTTGGCTAACTCTTTGATATATTTATAATGTTTATCCTTTTGCAAATAGATATTCTTGATTCTATTCAGACAGCTTATCGACATGACAATACCAACTAACAATATGAATATAATGACAGCACGAGCGGTTGAGGTATTGGTCAAAAAGGGAAATAGGTTGTGATATCCCCATCTTGTGATAGTGAGTACCAGAAGTACCAGATTAAAAATCATCTGAACATATTGATAAATGAAATGATAGCGTAATTTATTCTGTGCTTCTGCAGTTATATCACCATAAAGTCTAGCATGTTCAAAAATGGCTGGTATCGTGAGCAATAATAATATGACTGGTATTAAAATGAAAATACTTTTGCTCATAAACAATGCTAAAGTCCAGTACAGATTTGAGAAAAAGAAACCAGCTAAAATGTATCGTAATAAAAGAAAACGATTATAGTGGAAATTTTTAATAGCTGTCTCATTCTTCAATTGATTTATCCTTTTATCAACCATATCTTTGTATCCTTTCTCTTTACTTGTCAGAAATGCTCTGATATAAAGCCAACATCTCAGTTGCTACCTCTTTAAGGGTCATTGTTGTCATTAAATGATCTTGAGCGTGTACCATGATAATTTCCATTTCAATCTTTTCTCCATTAGCATATTCTCGTAAAAAGCCAGTTTGCACTCTATGAGCTTTGACCAATAAGTCATTAGCTTTCGCTAAACTTTTTTCAACTTCTGCATATTCTCCCTGTCGCATATTCTTAAACCCTTCATGGACAAGGGTTCGAGCATCACCACTACTTAATATGATATCGAAGGCTACTTCTTGTAATTTTTCGGCTTCCATTTTTCCACTCCTTTACGAACTTTCCAGATTGTTTTGCTCAATTTGCTGAATAAATGCAGCAACGAAATGGTCAAAGGCAGTACTGTTTACCAATTTTCGCCGAAAACAATCGTCGTCAATGATCGGTACTAACATTTCACTCACGCGATCTAACTCAAATTGCCCTAGCTTATCTGGTGACAATAAAAAGACTAATTGTATATTTGGATGCTCCTCGTCCCATTTAATTCCTTTTGGTGCTATCGCAATGGCGACATAAGCTTTATTAGTCAAGGGTTCAATCGGATGGGGAACGGCTAAATGGTCAGAAAATGTTACTGCACTATAAGACTCTCTCAGCTTTAATTGCTTTAGAAAAGCTTCTTTTAAGGCTTTTCCTTCAGCATTTTCTAAATGATGAATTAAGTCATTTAATACTGCTTTTTTAGTAGAAGCTGTCTCAAGATAAATAAATAGTTCTGATTTAAAGCATTGTTCTATCAAAGAGATTTGTTTAGCAATCATTTCATTGGTTTGCTTTTTATCTATCTGAAATTGCTTAATTCCTTTAAAAGCAGAAAGTTCGTGATTAATTTTTTTGATATCTTCTTCACTTAGGAAAACGCTTACATTTACGATTGGAATATTTAGAGAGAGATGCGGAACATTGATGGAAGAAATAATTAGCTCTATTTTGCTCAAATCTTGATCAGCAATCTCATAGTAACTGATTACCTTCTCTATATAAATTTTTGACCCTAACTCTCGCTCTAAGCGGTTTTTTAGCATTTGTGAACTTCCTAGTCCCGTCGCACAGATGACTAAGACACGGGCTTTTTGCTCATTATAAAATCGTTCAACTGCGGCGGTTAAATGAATGGTGATATAAGCCCATTCGCTATCAGTCATTTGGTAAGCTTTAAATACTGGCATTTTTGAAAAAAAGTTTATCGTTAGGTCAAAGAGGTCAGGATAATGGCTTTTTATTTCATCTAAGAGTGGGTTTTCAATACTCGTTTGGTTTTGCAATCTAAGCAACAATGGCGTGAAATGCATCATTAAGCCATCAATCAAGATCATATCGTGTTCTAAATAGTAATCAGTTCTCTGATCAATTTCATTTAAAACGGTTAAGAGTTGTTCTTTGATTTCAGCTTCACTATAATCAGTCTTTTGAAAAATTTTTTTTGAGGCAATCTTATTTCGTAAGTGCATCGCAATAAAGTCAGCCTCTTCTGATGGGAATTTAATTTGCATGTTATTTTCAATACGTTGTAATATTTTTTTCGCTGTCTGGTACTCAAGAGAATTTATATCAATATTCATTGGCGATGATAACTCAATTTCAAAACCAGATTGCATTCGCTTAATGGCTAATCCGATATGCAAGACGAGATTGTAAACAATGAAATCCGAAAGTTTTAAGTGTGATTCTCGACACTCATCTAAAACAATAATGACAATTTCTTCAATACTGATACCTTCCAGAAAACTAGCATACATCGAAAAGGCATATAAATTATCTTGTAACCGATCCATAAAGAAATAATTCATAATAAAATGACGGATATTTCTCTCTTTTCCGATGGGAAACAGTCCTTTGTTGCTTTTACTTTTTAATTGCACTTCAAAAGGTTTGAGTAGTTTCTTAATTTCTACTAAATCATTAGAAATGGTCGAGCGAGAAACAAATAGTTCTGCTGCGATACGATCTACATAAACCTCACTTTGTTCAAAAAACAAGCGATTTAAAATGTAGTATTGACGATCCTTAGCTTCTTGAATGGTGGTTATATCCTTTAGAACAGGCTGACTTTGAATGGTCTTTAAATAAAAATGATCAAATGGCTTCTGCTTCTGAATCGTTAATTGGTAGCCACAATTTTGTTTGGCTGTAATATCAGCTAAATTTGCTCTTTCCAATTCACTTTTTAGCATGTGAAGATATTTTCGGGCTGTTTTATTGGAAATATCTAATTTTGCAGCAATCTCTTGGCTTGTCAAATAAGTATATCTATGGTCATATAATAGCCTGAGAATTTGTGTTTCTCGTTTACTCAACATTGCATATCAACCTCTATTATGTTAAATATTTTCTTTAACGAGATTTGCTAACTTTTCAATTCCCATTGGAATGGGAACATAGGCTTGTGGTGGGATACTAACAATCGGTTTATTCGTTTTTTTAGCTGCTTTAGCTAAACTATCAAAGTACATTTTGGTTTGTGGACTAACCAAGTATAAGTCATATTCATCTTTGGCAATAGCCGTAGTTCCTTGACTTTGAGAAGTTGCATTTAATTCGATGTCTTCACCATTATCGCGAAACATTTCTGTTGTCTTTTTTGCAATGACAGATGATGACATGCCACCCGCACAAATAATCAGAGCTCTTTTCATGATAAATTCCTCCTTGTATATTATGTTTAAGCCTAATAATTAATAGATTTTAGGCATCCACTTGTACCTTGAAAATTAAATAATAATCGTTAGTTACTTTATTCATTACTGGAGGGCGCAGCTTCGTAATGAGCGTATGCTCTCCTCGAAATTCTCACCGCTAGTGGCGATGACTTTTTAAAGCAAGCAAATGCTTGGGGACATACTCATTCTTTTGACCCTTTTTGATTAAATAGTTCCTCTTAGATGAGCTTCTCTTAAAGATAATTTTCTGATAGTGTGATGACTTTTTCACCTCCCTTTTTATCACAGTGTAACTGGCTGATTGACAAAAACACCACGTCCTGGGGCCGGGACTCAGAATAAACAAAACACTTATTCTTGCACTATCAAAGCAATAAAGGATTTTATTGGCGATAATCTAAGTCAAACGATGGTATTCGTCAGAAAGACTTGTCAATAAGCTAAGTTTTTCTAACATTATAAATACTAAAGTAGCCATACTTAGTGTGATTATTCGTTTCACCGACGACATTTGCAGTTACTCGTCCCACTGAAAAGATTTGCCGTATTGTCGGCACTAGCACTTCCTATGCGTTGAAGAAAACCTCCACTGAACGAAGTTCCACTTTATATTACAATCATATTAGACGGCGCTTACATTATGAATGCAATAAACTTCCCTTATAATGTGGCATATTTTTAGAACATTCATTTTAATTCTTAGCTAATCTGTCAAGTGTGCTGCGGTTACTCGCTCCACCGAAAAGATTTGGGACTGCGGTTACTCGTCCCACCGAAAAGATTTGTGCGTCGAAAACCATCCACTGATTGAAGTTTCGCTTTATGCCATCCCAATATTGAAGCTGTTTCTATGAAAGGATTTAGTAAATAGTTTTTTGATAATGACAAAGCAAGAAGTCGTTGGATAAGTTATTGACAAGCTATGGGAAAACTTGTACCTTTTAATTTTACATGATATTATTAGAAAAATAATCAAAAAAGAAATGGGGTAAAATGCAATTTTTATGATACCAATTAACCCTAAGTCTAATGGCTTAACTCGTGATGTTGTTTATGATCAAGTAAAAAAAAGAATTATAGATTTAGAATTAAAACCTAAAACTAAAATCTCTGAAACAGAGATTGCCAAAGAGTTAAATGTAAGTCGTACACCTGTGAGAGAGGCTTTTTTAATGCTTGCTCAAGAGGACTTGATTGGAATTTACCCACAAAAGGGGACCATTATCTCTGAAATTGATCTTGACCTTGTTGAGGAAGGACGCTTTGTTAGGGAAAATATCGAACGAGCTATTATTAAACAAGCCTGTAGCATGTTAAATGACGAACAACTATTTAGATTAGAATCCAATATGGCCATGCAAAAATTATGTTTGGAAAAAGGATCGTATCAACGTTTATTCGAACTGGATGAAGAATTTCATTTTTTACTATTTGAAGGCTGTAATAAGTTACGAACATGGAATATGGTTCGCCAAATGAATAGTCATTTTGATCGTTTGCGTGTACTTCGTTTAGCTTTAAATCTTGATTGGGAAGTAGTTGTTAATCAGCATGAAGAGTTACTCCAATACATTGAGCAACAAGAGAAGCAAAAGGCAGAGGATTTAATGGCTAAACATTTAAATTTAGTTAACTACGAAAAAGAAGATTTAAAGAAACAATACCCCGATTATTTCAAGAAGTAGTTATCATTGCTAATGCGGTCCATTTAATAATGCTTACTTTATAGGTAGGCTTTTTTTATGCTGGAAAATAATTTTTAATTAAACGTCAGATAATCATACCTGTTTATTAGTTATTGATTATTTGACGTTTTTCAATCTGTCAATAGCGTTTTATCGCAGTGTAACTAGTTAGCCGACAAAAACACCATGTCCTGGGACTGGGGCTCAGAATAAGTTAGACACTTATTCTTTCACGATCAAAGAAATAAAAGATTTTATTGGTGATCGTCTAAGTCAAACGATGGCTTTCGCCAGAAAGACTTGCTGATAAGCCAAGTTTTTTTCGAAGCTTGCTTTAGTGTGATTACTTGCCCCACTGAAGATATTTGCAGTTACTCGTCCCATCGTGCAAGGCTTACATCCTGCAGGCCTGGCTTCCACTGATTGAAGTTTTGTTTTATGGCTGTACTTGATTAAATGACAAGTGACTTTTTAGTTAAGTATGTTGAAAAAAAATAGTTAACCCGATATAATTATGTTTATTAGTATACTAGTAAACAAAAAAGAGTAGTTGTGAAGTTTTGAATTTCTTGTTTCTTTCATCTCTGTCTGTAGGTGATAGGTTATTAGGCAAGTGCATACACGAATAAAATAATCTATTCATAAGAGATGCATAGAAAGGTAGATGTCTATAAAAATAATAAAAGAAAACAGATAAGAATTAATGTTATATTTTTCTATTTTGACATCAATTTAAATTATGATTGAGTTTGAAGTTTACATACTAAATTTTTAGGAGGAAATGGGACATGATAGATCAAAGTAAAAATAGAACAGTTAAGACAGAGGAATTACCAAGTTACCAAGCTTGGCTACAGTACAAGCAGATTACTGATGATAGACTACATGCTATCTATAAAAAATGGTTAACAGCTATTAATGTTGTGACGAGTTCAGTGATTGTTGATTCAGCAGTTAGCGAGCTATTACTCGGTGTAGAATCAATGCTTGGTTATAAACCGGTAATAGCAGAATCAGCTGAAGAAGCTACGGTTGTTTTGGGAACGGTTGCAGATATAGGCGTTCATTATGATGAAGCTTTTTCGGATTTAGGTGAAGATGGTTTTGAAATTAAGGTTAGTCGTAATAAGAGTGGTAAGAAACAAATTTTTCTAGCTGGTCAGTTAGACCAAGGTGTTTTATATGCAGTATTTAATTTGCTTCGTTCATTGCAGATGCATCGTTCAATTGATCAGTTAGCTACGATTGAAACACCAAAAAATCAATTGCGTATGATTAATCAATGGGATAATATTGATGGGACAATTGAGCGAGGATATGCAGGGAAGTCAATCTTTTACCAAGAAAATGAGTTCCGAGCAGAAGAACGAATAAGAGACTATGCCCGTTTACTCGCATCTGTTGGAATCAATGCTATTTCAATTAATAATGTTAATGTTTGGGATACTGAAACAAATTTAATTACACCAAAGTACTTACCACAAGTACGTCGAGTGAGTGACATTTTTAATGCTTATGGTATTTCATTGTTCCTTAGTATTAACTACGCGAGTCCAATTACGATTGGAGTGCTTGATACGGCTGATCCTTTAGACCAGCGAGTGAAAGATTGGTGGAAAGAAAAGGCTACGGAAATTTACGAATACATTCCAAATTTTGGTGGTTTTGTAGTTAAAGCTGATTCAGAGGGGAGACCGGGTCCCTTTAGTTATAATCGTGATCATGCTGATGGTGCGAATATGCTGGCTGAAGCTTTAGAACCTTATAATGGGATTGTTGTTTGGCGCTGTTTTGTTTATAATCACCGGCAAGATTGGCGTGACCGGAACACAGATCGTGCTCGAGCTGCTTATGATCATTTTAAGCCAATCGATGGTAAATTTATGGATAATGTTATTTTACAAATAAAAAATGGCCCAATGGATTTTCAGGTTCGTGAGCCCATTTCTCCATTAATTGGTGCCTTACAGAAAACAAATTATATGCTGGAATTGCAGATCACTCAAGAATATACAGGTCAACAGATTGATTTATGCTATTTAATTCCACAATGGAAAGAAATTTTAAAATTTGACACACATGCTGAAGGTGAAGGGACGGAAATTAAAGATATTGCAAATGGTTATACGTTCGGTAATAAGCTTGGCGGTATAGCAGCAGTATCTAATATTGGAGACAACCCTAATTGGACTGGGCATGCATTAGCTCAAGCTAACTTATATGGATATGGTCGCTTAACTTGGGATCCTACTTTAAGCACTGAAGAAATTACGTGCGAATGGTTGAACTTAACTTTTGGTCATGAGTCAGATGTTATTGATATAATTGAGGAAATTTTATTAAAATCTTGGCCTGCTTACGAGAACTATACATCTCCCCTCGGAATTGGCTGGATGGTTAATCCGAATCATCATTATGGTCCAAACGTAGATGGTTATGAATATTCAAAATGGGGAACTTATCATTTTGCGGATCGTGATGGTATTGGTGTTGATCGAACAATTGAAACAGGAACCGGTTATGCTGGCCAATATTTCTCACCAAATGCTGAGATTTACAATGATTTAAATAAATGTCCAGATGATCTATTGTTGTTTTTCCATCATGTTCCATATTCACATGTTCTTCAATCAGGGAAAACTGTTATTCAGCATATCTACGATACTCATTTCCAAGGAGTCGAAGAGGTGAAAGAGTTTATTGATAAATGGGCTCAACTTGAAGGCAAAATGGATCAAGTCATTTTTGCTAATGTGCAAGAACGATTACAGCTCCAATTAGAGAATGCAATAGAATGGCGCGATCAAGTCAATACGTATTTCTTTCGTAAATCAGGTATTGATGATCAGCATAACCGGATGATTTATTAACAAAGAGTGAGTGATACTCATCATTAAAAAGACCCATCGGAAGAAGATTTTATTTTCCTCGATGGGTCTTTTAAATAATATTTCTAATCTTTAGAAAATGAGATTTCCTTTAAATAATAGCTGCCAATTGTATTAGCGCCGCTGTGTATCGGCAGTAACTACCAAATACAATAGATTTAGAAGATATAAAAAAATATTGAAATCTATTGAAATAGAAAAGAGGATTATATATAATAACTAGTATACTAGTTATACTAAAAAACTAAAAAGAACAACCGATTTACTTTTTCGGTTATTGGAAATAGAGGAGGTGTCTTTAACGAGCTATTTATCAGCTTAATGTAAGCGTTATGATTCTAAATGGTTAATGACTCAAACAAGCAGATAAGTTGAAGTAAGCATTTTTATGTAGTAAGCGCTTTTAAGAAGATTATTTGGAGGTAAGATAATGAAAAATAAAAAATGGATATTTACCATATTGATTGTATTTTCGTTAGTTATAGTTGGTTGCCAGCAAGGGGCTAATGAAGAAGAAAACGGTGATGAAAATGGGAATGACTCAAATGAAGTTGCAAATGATGTGACGACCTTGAGTGTGCTGCACAGCTTTACAGGTCAGCAACCGGAAGCTGCGGTTATTGAACCGGCTTTTGACCAGTTTGTTGAAGAACATGATGATGTTGAATTAAGCATTGAAACAGCTGGTGGAAACGATATTGAACAAGTGTTACGTGTACAAACATCAGCTGATGATGCCCCAGATGTATTTACTCACTGGGGAATGAGGAGAGTTGAGGATTATATTACCAATGGTGATATTCCAGACATTTCAGAACTCATCGAATCCGAACCTGAATTTGAAGAACTGTTTCGTGAGGGTTCTTTTGATGCCGTTACTTACCAAGATGGAATATATGGCTTACCATTTTTAGGTTATACTTATGCATTCGTAGTAAATACGGAATTGTTTGAGGAATATGACGTTGAAATCCCAACTAACTATGACGAATTGCTTGATGCCGTTATTACTTTTGAAGAAAATGGCTTAAGTCCGTTTGCAGCAAACAATCACAGTGCTCGGTATATGCTGCTAAATCTTTTTTCACAGAAAAAAACATCTGACGAGATGATTGATCATGCGACAGCTGAGACTCCATTTGCCGATGAGTTAGAGAGTGCTGCAGAAAAAGTTCAGGAATTAGCTTCGGCGGGGGCTTACCCAGATGGTTATTTAAATTTAGAAACAGGGCAAGCTGTTGAAATTTTCAATGCTGAACAAGCACCAATGCTCTATGTGCAAAATTGGGCACTGGGTAATCTAGATAGTGAACAAGCAGAAAAATATGAAGTCGTCCCATTTCCATTAGGCGATGATGATTCAGTACGAACAACCATTTCTGGAAATGGAACATTTATTTATATGAGTGATGATGCATATCAAGATCCAGAGAAGCGTGAGAAGGCATGGGAGCTAATGAAGTGGATTGCAGGTGCAGAGGTTGGAACTGAAATTATAGAAGAAGTTGGTAGTATACCGGCAATAGAAGCTGATTATGATGAATCTAAAATTAGTAAAATGCTAGCTGGAACATTAAATGATCTCGAAATGGCCGATAATGTAATTCCATCATATGATGAGGAGCTATTCGCATCAGAGGTCGAAAATGATTACTGGAATTTTACAGATTCCTTATTATTAGGTGATATAACACCTGAACAGTATGTTGAAGAAATGAATGCGCTTATCGAAGAATATCCAAATATGCAATTCGCTGAGTAGGTCTATGATTGATAGGTTAGGAAGTGGCAAGTTGGACTTCCTAACCTCAATGTGCACAGAGGAGGAAGCAAGATGGTACAAAAAAAACGGTGGACGCTGGTGTTTTTTGCAATTCCCACTTTATTATTCTACTTTTATTTCTTTATAAGCCCTCTAGCAAACACTTTTATCGTTAGCTTTTTTGAATGGGATGGGCTTTCAGAACAGATTTATAACGGAATAAACAATTATATTCAATTATTCCAAGACCCTGTATTTTATTCGGCGTTATTTAACTCAATGTATTGGGTACTTCTTGTTTTACTTGTTCAAATTCCAATTGCTTTTTTTCTTGCCTATTTTCTTTATCAAAAAGTGAAAGGATTCCGTTTACTGCGAACTGTTTACTTTATTCCGGTTGTGACATCAAGTGTTGCTATTTCATTGGCTTTCACTTTTATTTACAATCCTCAGTTCGGGATTCTAAATACACTATTAAATATGATAGGACTCGGCAATTTAACAACGGATTGGTTAGCTGATCCATCAACTGCAGTAACAGCAGTTGCATTACCGTTTGTATGGCAATTTATCGGATTGATGATGATCATTTTGTATTCTGGATTACAATCAATTCCCGAAGAGTTAATTGAGGCGGGAGAAGTTGATGGTGTTAATGCAGTGCAAAAGATTATTCATATCATTTTACCATCCATGAAACCCGTATTATCTATGTGTTTGATTTTAGCAATCACATATGCATTTAAACAATTTGATTATGTTTTACTTTTAACTGGTGGTGGTCCGGTACACTTAACGGAAGTATCTGGCTCATACATGTATAGTCAAGGTTTTGCGGAAAACAACTTCGGGTACGGAAATGCAATTGCTGTTGCGATGATGGTTATTGTGGTTGTTATTTCATTTATTATTAACAAGCTTTTCAAAACCGATGAATAAAAAATTAAGGGAGATTATAAGATGGCTCAACAAATAGAAGCAAAGAACGAAACAAGTTCAATTGTACGTTCACTGCCAAAAATTTTAAAATACATTTTTGTTTGGGGATTTTTCTTAATCAATTTTGGTTTGTTTGCATGGATAATTATGACCTCATTCAAAGACAATACTGAAATCTTTCAAAGTCCATTTGGTCTTCCAAAATCATTTAGCTTTGAAAATTATACTACCGTATTAACAGACGGTAATATGGCGTTGTATTTATGGAATAGTTTTATCGTAACAATAGTGACCATTGTAATTTGCCTTATATTAGGGACGACAATGTCTTATGTATTATCGCGTTTTCAATTTAGAGGGCGACAATTTCTTTATCTTTTATTTGTGATCGGTATTACTATTCCCTTACAGTCCTTGATTTTTCCAATGTTTTTTAGAATGCATGAATTGGGGCTAAGGGATTCATTATTTGGCATTATTATCGTCTATACTGCACTAAACTTACCGAAAACGGTATTTTTACTGGTCAGTTACATGAAAGGTATTGCAGGTGAAATGGAAGAAGCGGCAATAATGGATGGTTGTAATACTTGGCAGATTTTTTCAAAGATCATCTTACCATTGAGTAGACCTATGCTTGCTACTTCAGGAATTTTAATATTTTTATCAACATGGAATGAGTACGTCTTTGCGACAGTATTAATATCTTCTGATGCCAATGCAACTTTACCATTAGGCTTGGCCAATTTCCAAACAGAATATATTAGTCAATATGGTTTAATATCGTCAGGGATTATTGTTTCCATAATTCCAATCTTAATTGTGTATATCTTATTCCAAGAACAAGTGGTTAAAGGAATGGCCTCTGGAGCGGTCAAAGGTTAATATAGTCGGTATATTAGAGTGTTAGTCATGAATAGCTAATATGAACAGTTTAAGATAGCAAACTAAATATGATTTTATTGAGATTAAATGAAGAAATCTTGAAATTAACTGATCGATTTCGAAAAATTGGATGAAAAAAATATGACTTTTAATGTAGAAATCAAACAATGCACATAAAAAAACCTGCACTGTGCAGGTTTTTAAAATTTGCTTTAATCTGATTTGATTGAGTAAGGAATAGCAGACCATAAAATAGTGCTTGAACATAAGACGGGAGGAAAAAGAATGAAACCGATACACAATCATTTAAAAAACAAGGTAGCTGTAATTACTGGGGGTGGCGGTGTGCTCTGCGGTTCAATGGCTCGTGAATTAGCTAATCATGGGATGAAAATTGCCATTTTGAATTATCCAAAAGAATTTGGCGACAGAACGGCAGAGGATATTAATAAAAAGGGTGGAGAAGCAATCTCAGTATTTTGTGATGTGACCAAAAAAGACATTGTTGAACAAGCCAGAGATGAGGTAGTGGAGGTGTTCGGTCGGGTCGATCTGCTAATTAATGGGGCGGGTGGTAACCACCCAGAAGGAACGACTACAAATGAGGTCTATCATGAACAAGATATAGCTGACCCTGAAATACGTAGTTTTTTTGATTTAACCCATGATGGGTTTAATCATGTCTTTAATCTCAATTTAATGGGAACCCTCTTGCCATCACAAATCTTCACAGAAGAATTATTGAAAACTAAAGGGTCCATTATTAACATGTCATCAATGAGTGCACCCTCTCCAATGACTAAAGTCCCCGCCTATAGTGCGGCTAAAGCTGGGATCGACAACTTTACCCAATGGATGGCCGTTCATTTTGGAAAAACAGGGATCAGAGTTAATGCACTTGCACCTGGCTTTTTCTTGACGGAACAAAACCGAGCTCTTTTGACCAATGAAGATGGTTCATATACAGAAAGGACGTTAAAGATCTTATCACAAACACCTATGGAAAAACTAGGTAAACCTGAAGATCTTTATGGTGCGCTTCTGTGGTTAGCGGATGACACTTACAGTGGTTTTGTAACAGGAATAAGTATACCGATTGATGGTGGCTTTATGGCCTATTCAGGGGTTTAAGAGAGCTATCGATGTTTTATTCCCTTTTAGAATAAAACGAAAAGGATGAATGTATCGCTATTTGCTGTCAAGTGCCAGGTGATCTAGTTATAAAAATTGTCCGATGGTTGTTCATGGTGATAGTTCATTTACTGAAATGACGATTGATGCAACGTTAGTTGAGAGTATTTTATGACGATGGATAGACTACCATGTTTCCTCATCATTACAAGGGAACATGGTAGTCTATGAGCAAAACATAATACCACTGTGATTTCGGTTTTTTTAGCACTAAATGAGGCAAAGTGTGTCTATCAACTTGGTACTTAATAATAAATAACTTGGGGGAAGAAAAATGCGAATGATGCTTAGGTGGTTTGGTAAAGGGAATGATCCTGTCCCATTAGCCCATATGAAACAAGTTCCGGGAGTAGAAGGGGTTGTTTGGGCACTTCATGACTTACCAGCTGGTGAGGTTTGGCCAGAGGAACGCATTGCTGAAGTAAAAAAGCAAGCAGAAGAATACGACTTGAATATTGATGTCGTTGAAAGTGTAAATATTCATGAAGATATAAAATTGGGCTTACCAACACGGCAAAAATATATAGACAATTATAAAACAACGATTAAAAATCTAGCGAATTATGGTGTAAAAGTGATTTGTTATAATTTTATGCCGGTATTCGATTGGGTACGAACTGATTTACACAAAATGAATGATGATGGAGCAACTTCAATGTTTTTGGAAAAAAGTCAGATTGAAAATGTTGATCCGATGACACTTGTTAAAACAATTTTTCATGATAACAGTTACTCTATGCCGGGCTGGGAACCGGGCCGATTAAAAGACTTAGCAAAACTATTTAAGTTATATGAAGATGTTACGGAAGAAAGTCTATGGAACAATTTACACTATTTTTTAGAACAAGTCATTCCTGTTGCTGAGCAATATGATGTCAAATTAGCTATTCACCCTGACGATCCACCCTATTCGGTATTTGGATTGCCGCGAATTATAAAAAATGGTCAAGATCTGGAACGTTTAACCGATTTAATCGATAGTAAGTATAATGGCATCACTTTTTGCACGGGTTCATTAGGGATTAATCCAGAGAATCGATTAACAGAAATGATTAGAAAATTTGCTGATCGAATTCACTTCGTCCATCTTCGCAATCAAAAAATATACGAGAATGGAGATATACTTGAAACATCACACAGAACGAAAGATGGAAGTCTTTATATGAATGACATTGTTAAAGTATTATCTGAAGTTGGTTTTTGTGGTTATGCTCGGCCGGATCATGGTAGACAAATTTGGGATGAAAACGCCCGCCCTGGCTATGGCTTTTACGATAGGGCTCTTGGTATTATGTATCTATGGGGATTATGGGATTCATTTAATCAGAACTCATAACTAGAATAGAATGTTATGATGCGATTTATTAATCAAATATAAAGGATGATCCAGTTGCAAAAATTTTTAACAGAAGATTTTTTATTAGAAAGTGAAACTGCCAAAAGGCTTTACCATGAATATGCTAAGGATATGCCAATTTTTGATTATCACTGTCATTTAACGGCCGAGGAAATTGCTAAGGATCGAAATTTCTCATCGATAACTGAAATGTGGTTAGGTGAAGATCATTATAAATGGCGAGTTTTGCGCAGTAATGGCGTTGCAGAATCATATATTACGGGTCAGAAAAGTGAAAAGGAAAAATTTTTAAAATGGGCAGAAACAATACCCCACTTATTAGGTAATCCACTTTATCATTGGACACACCTTGAATTGCAGCGATGTTTTGCCATTGACGTCCCTTTATCGCCAAGCACTGCAGAGCAAATATGGGAACAGTGTAATGAGCAATTACAGAAAGGTCAACTTTCTACTCGTGCTGTTATTGATAAATTTAATGTTAAAGTATTGTGTACGACTGATGATCCAACGGATACGCTTTACTACCATGAACAACTTAAAGCTGATCCAAGTTTTGATGTCAAAGTTCTGCCGACCTTTCGACCGGATAAAGCTCTGGATATAGGCAGTGCTCATTTCACTGACTGGTTAGGTAAATTAGAAAAATCAGTTGGACAAGCGATAACAACTTATCATGATTTCCTTAATGCTCTTAAGCAAAGAGTAGATTTCTTTGACCAAGTCGGATGCCGTCTTTCTGATCACGGCTTGGACTCATCTTTCTATGAGGAGGTTAGTGAACAAACATGCGTGTCCATTTTTAACAAACGCATTGAAAATCAAGCGCTAACTGAGCAGGAGATTGTACAATTCCGTACGGCTATACTGCTGTTTTTAGGGAAACTTTATGCAGAAAAGGGATGGGCCATGCAGTTTCATATCGGCGGACTACGTCATGTGAATGAATACATGGTGGAGCAGGTCGGCATAAATAGCGGTTTTGATTCCATAAATGATTTCCGTTATGCTAATGATTTAGCAAAATTAATGTCGAAATTGGAATTGGATAATAAATTGCCCAAAACGATTTTATATAATTTAAATCCCAATGATAATTATATGTTAGCAACGATGGCTGGTAATTTTCAAAAGGACTTTCCAGGGAAAATTCAATTTGGTACAGCATGGTGGTTTAATGATCATCGTGAAGGGATAGAAAGTCAAATCCAAACCTTAGCCAATGTCGGTGTCCTGTCAACCTTTGTTGGTATGCTAACAGATTCTCGAAGTATTCTTTCTTATACACGACACGAATATTTCCGCCGCATTCTATGTAACATACTTGGACGTTGGATCGAAAATGGCGAATATCCAGCTGAACTGAAATGGGTTGGTCAAATAGTTGAAAATATTGCTTATCACAATATAAAAAAATATCTTGATCTTGATTTAGACGAAAAATAAGGTGTGATTTCAAGGGAGCTAGCAATCATAGCATATTTGAAGAAATAGTAACTTTAATCGTCATTCAAGTTTAGCTGATCTAGAAGTCAGTCCCTTTAAATTTAAAAGCCCGTAGTCAACTTAACAGTGACTAAGGGCTTTTTAGGTGCGCCCTGCATGGGTGAGAACTTGGTGGTGAAAGTCCACTACAGGCTTGGCAGTAGGAACTGTTAGCGAAAGACAAGGTGGCTATCGTGAGGTAGTGGCTGAAGGAAGTCAGACGCAAACTCCTGGACTGACGAACAGAAATTAGATAGAAGGCTGAATTAGGTCGGATAAGTCTGCATAACAAGACAAAGTCCAATACTGCCCGAAACCTATACAGTAAATCTAGCAGTTATATGGGAGGAAAGTTCTCACTCTTACCGGGGGAGGTCTTGTGAGGGTGACGTGTGAGTTGAGTGATAACGAGCCGACACAACTAAGGTGGTGACATCTTGGTGAATCACAAGAAATCAGCAGAGGTCGTAGTAGTGTGAAAGGACCAAAACATGAAGGACCGAACAATAGTAATTTTGAAAAGTCTAGGAGGTGTGAAAGGTGCGAGAACTGCAGAAAACAGGAGAATCTGGCTATTGGCAGAGAGATAAGGTGGAACCTGAAGGGTATGTCGAAGCGCATAGTGCCTTTCATGGTGAAAAGAACAATCAAGATGGTGTATCCAATCTGTTTGAAAGAATCCTTTCAAGGGACAATCTGAATCAAGCTTACCTTCAAGTGGTCAGAAATAAGGGTGCAGCCGGAGTGGATGGTATGACATATGACCAACTGCTTCCATACTTGAAGGAACACAGGGAAGAACTATTAACGCAATTGTATCTTGGAAAGTATAAACCTCAACCCGTATTACGGGTTGACATTCCAAAACAAGACGGCGGCATAAGAAAACTTGGAATCCCTACCGTTATGGACCGAATGCTTCAACAAGCAATAAACCAAGTATTACAACCCATATTTGAACCGACGTTCTCCGATAATAGTTTTGGGTTTCGTCCAAAACGTAGTGCACATCAAGCCATCATACGGGCAAAATCGTACTACGAACAAGGGTACAAATATGTGGTGGACTTGGATATGAAAGCCTACTTCGATACAGTCAATCATGACAAACTCATGTACTTTGTGGAAAAACGGATAGCGGATAAACGAGTCCTACGCTTGATAAGACAATACTTATTAAGTGGAATCATGATTGACGGCATTTTTGAAAAATCAGAGGAAGGAACGCCTCAAGGAGGAAACCTATCTCCGTTACTCAGTAATATTTACTTAAACGAGTTAGACCAATTACTGGAAAAACGAGGACGCCGATTCGTGCGTTACGCAGATGATTGTAACATCTACGTGAAAAGCAAAAGAGCAGGTCAGCGGGTCATGGAAAGTATTACGAAATTCCTTGAGAGAGATTTAAGTCTTACCGTGAATCAGGAAAAGAGTGCGGTGGGTAGCCCCTTGAAACGAAAGTTTCTAGGCTTCTGTCTCCTCGTCACAAAGAAAGGTGTTCAAATCCGTCCACATTATAAAGCAAAAGCGACCGTTAAACAGAAACTCAAACGAATCACTAAGCGTAATCGTGGAAGAAGTATCGATAGGATTTTAAAAGAAATCCAGCAACTTATGACAGGGTGGATAAACTACTATGGCATAGGAGAAATGAAAGGATTTATGAAGAATCTGAATGGGTGGTTGAAGCGAAGAATTAGACAATACATCTGGAAACAATGGAAAAACCCACGTACGAAACGAAAGAATCTAATTCATTTAGGTATCGATAAACGGAAAGCTTATGAATGGTCGAATACAAGAAAAGGTTACTGGATTATATCAGGTAGCTATGTACTCCATCGTTCATTGACAGACAAAGAACTGGCAGGGAGAGGATATAAAGATATCGCTCTTCAATACCAGTTCGTACACTCAAACTATTGAACCGCCGTATACGGAACCGTACGTACGGTGGTGTGAGAGGGGTGAAAAGTTATTTAGCTTTTCCCTCTACTCGATTTTTATTGGTTCGTTTTTTCACGAATAAAGGCTTCAACTTCTTCAGCTGTTGACATGCTTAATAATTGTTCTTTGTAAGAAGCCATTTCTTCTTTAGATAGATCTCTAATTTGTGTTCGTGCAGGTAAAATGGATGTTGCACTCATACTAAATTCATCTAAACCAAATCCAAGTAAGATAGGAATGGCAATTGAATCGCCTGCCATCTCACCACACATACCTGCCCATTTGCCTTCTGCATGAGCAGCTTCAATCACATTGTTGACCAAAGTGAGAATCGCTGGATGATAAGGTTGATAGAGATAAGAAACACTTTCGTTCATCCGATCAGCAGCCATTGTGTATTGGATTAAATCGTTGGTTCCAATACTGAAGAAATCAACTTCTTTAGCAAATTGACGTGCGATCACGGCAGTAGAAGGAATTTCCACCATGATACCAATTTCGATCTCATCTGATACTTGGATACCTTCGCCTTTTAAGTTTTCTTTTTCTTCAAGTAATAATCCTTTTGCTTCACGGAATTCTTTTAATGTTGCAATCATTGGGAACATAATTTTTAGATTGCCGTAAGTACTTGCGCGTAATAAAGCACGAAGCTGAGTACGGAAGATATCTTTACGTTCCAAGCATAGACGGATAGCTCGTACCCCTAAAAATGGATTCATTTCTTCTGGGAGATCAAGGTAACTTAATTCCTTGTCGCCACCGATATCTAATGTACGCACAACAACAGGCTTGTCTTTCATTTGTTCAAGGACAGATTTATAAGCCTCAAATTGCTCATCTTCAGTTGGGAAATCACTGTTGCCCATGTAAAGAAATTCAGTACGATAAAGACCAACAGCTTCTCCACCGTTATTAAGTGCACCTTCTACGTCATTAGGTGTACCGATGTTTGCACCTAATTCAACGTGCTGACCGTCTTTGGAAACGGTCGGCTCATCTTTAAGTTGGGCCCAAACTTCTTTTTGCTTAGCAAATTCAGCTTGTTTACTTTGATACTTCTCTAATACATCTTCAGAAGGGTTAATAATAACTTCGCCATCCATACCGTCGACAATGATAGTATCACCATCTTTGATATCTTTGGTGATAGTTTTTGTTCCAACGACAGCTGGAATTTCTAAAGAACGAGCCATAATGGCTGAGTGTGATGTACGTCCACCGATGTTTGTGGTAAAGCCTTTAACAAATTGCTTATTAAGTTGTGCCGTATCGGAAGGTGTTAAATCTTCTGCAATGATAACGACTTCTTCATTAATTAAAGCAGGATCTGGAAAGGAAACATCTAATAGATGAGCCATCACTCGCTTGGTTACATCTTTAATGTCAGCAGCACGTTCGCGCATGTAGGCATTGTCCATTTGGTCAAACATCGTGATGAACATTTGGCTAATTTCATCTAGTGCTGCTTCTGCATTAACGTTTTCATTTTTTATTTTATCCTCTACTGCTGTGATTAACTCTGGATCACTAAGGACAAGTAAATGAGCTGAGAAAATTTCAGCATGTTCATCCCCAAGTGATTGACGGGCATGCTCTTTAACTTCTTCGAGTTCTGTTTTTGAAATATCTAGGGCGTCTTTTAGGCGTTGTATTTCTAGCTCAACATCCTTAACTTTCTCTGTCTCAAAAGAAAGATCAGGTGCTTCAAGTGTATAAGCTTTAGAAATGGCAACACCATTTGAAGCGGCAATACCTTGTAAGTTTTTCATCGTCTATTATTCACCAAGACCTTCCTGCTTGATCACTTCATCGAGCGCCTTAATAGCGTCTTCTTGATCAGCACCATCTGCAACAATTTTTATTTCAGCATCCATAGGGATACCGAGAGACATAACACCCATAATTGATTTTAAATTCACGGATTTTCCGTTGTACTCCAACGTAATGTCGGAAGAAAAGCTACCTGCTTTATTAACAAGAACGGTTGCAGGACGTGCGTGCACTCCTGTTTCAGCAGTGATTTTAACTGTTTTCTCTACTGACATAAAAAAACCTCCTAATAAAAAAATTCTTAGTTACTTGTTGATTATAACACAATTCTAATTCTACTGTGACTTGCTCTCATAATTCAAGTATAAACTGTTAGAAAAATTAGACTTATTGCTAAGCCTTTATGGAGGAAGCCTTATCCTATTATCAAATAGGCTCATCGTGAAGCAATTTCATAACTGCCATTCAGTTGTTTAAGATTTGATAGGATTCACAGACATAAAATTGATTAAGATAAATGGTACTCTCTCCATCCACTCAAATTTAATACCTTGTTGGTGAAGCTTTTGACCATGATTATCGTACAGGTAACATTATTTTGCCACTAGCTTTATGTTTGTTTTCTTTTTAAATTGTTTCTGTAGTTGAATATCCATGGCATCGATAATTAATGTTGCCCCGTTAATTGGACTAATCTGGGCAAAATTCTTTTGTTTTAGCTTAGAATGATCAGCAACTACGTATTGTTTTTCAGTTTGATTTAATGCCGTTTTCTTTACGGTTGCTTCTTCTGGATCAGGTGTTGAATAACCATAGTCTAAGTCGATTGCATTTGCTCCAATAAATACACGATCAAAATGATATTGTTTTAATGAATGGAGGGCACCCGCTCCAATGACAGCTTTGGTAGTATGCTTCACTTCACCGCCAATTAAAAATGTTTTGATGTCAAATTGATTTAAGCGATCCAGATGAGTTAAACCATTTGTCACAACAGAGATGTGGCGATTGGCTAAATAGGGAATCATCTCATAAGTGGTCGTTCCTGCATCTAAATAAATACATTCATGATCTTTTATTATGGAAGCAGCTAGGTTAGCAATTTGCTTTTTTTGTTTGACAAAATGCGTTGTTTTTTCGGAATAGGATAATTCAGTTTGGGCTGAATGTTTGTTTGTTGCGCCTCCATGAACACGAACGAGCTTCTGTTGTGCTTCTAATTTACTTAAATCTCTTCGGATTGTTGACTCAGAGGATGAAGTTAATTCAACAAGTTCTAAAATAGTCACCAATTGTTTTTCTTCTAATAAGTTGAGGATAAGATTAAAACGTTCAGTGGTGTGCAAAATTCAATCCCCCCTTGGATGAGAGTGTTTAATACTCAACTCCCATCATAAATGAAGGCTTGAGATAATTCAATCATAAGCGTCTAAGAGTTGTCATAGCATTGTTTGGTGAAAAAAAGAGCTTTGCTAAAAATAAGGAATTAGAACAAGCTGATCTGTTCCGAGGTGGTATGCATGTAAAATATGACTTGGTTGACTTTTAAAATTTTGCTCTAGCAAAAAGGGAAACTCTATTAAAAAGCTTGCGGTTAGAGAGTGTTTTGTGATAAATTAATGATAATGTCTTTTATTTCGTAATTATTGAGATCATATTTTTAGGGAAAGATTGTTTAGGAGGTGTGCGCACCCATGCAAAGTGTTGCAATCACGTTATTAGTTATTACATCAATCGCACTAATCGCTCTTGTGGTGATGCAATCAGGTAAAAGTGAAGGCCTTTCTGGAGCGATTTCAGGTGGAGCTGAACAACTATTTGGGAAGAAAAAAGCGCGAGGCATTGATGCTGTATTAAATCGAGCTACAATTATTGTTTCCGTTCTTTTCTTTATTTTAACTTTCTTGTTAGCCTATGTTTTATAAGAATGAATCGATATGAACCTCTCAATTGATTTAATCATTGGGAGGTTTTTTCGTTTCGTTTTATAATCAAAAACGGTGCAGGTAATGGTTAAGTTTGTTAAGATTAAGCCATAATAAAGTAGATAGTGTTGTATGTGAAGGGAGAAAAAGAATAAATGAAGACTCAAACACCTAAACCATTTATGTTTGAAGAAGGAAAAAAAGCGGTATTATTATTACATGGTTTTACGGGTCATAGTGCAGACGTTAGAATGTTAGGTCGGTTTTTGCAAAAGCAAGGTTACACAACCTATGCCCCCATCTATCGAGGACACGGGAAGGGTCCAGAAGCGCTAACCGAAGGTGGTGCAAAGGAATGGTGGGCTGATGTACAAGAAGCGTATCAAACCTTAAAAGATCAAGGCTATCAAAAAATTGCTGTTGCTGGATTATCATTGGGAGGAGTTCTAGGCTTAAAATTAGCGTATTCTGAGCCTGTCATGGGAATTATTCCGATGTGTACACCTATGATTTTAGGCCAAGATCATCGTCTTGATCAGGGCTTTCGTTACTATGCAAAGCAGTATAAGAAGGCTGAGGGTAAGGAAGAAGCTGAGATCGAAGCAGAAGTGGAGCAATTAATTGAAGGATCATCGACTTTATTCAGTGAGATCGCTGATTTAATTAGAGAGGTAAAAAATGAGTTAGATACAATTTATACACCCGCTTTAGTTGTTCAAGCAGAGGATGACCATATTATTAATACAGAAAGTGCGAATTATATTCTAGATACGATTGAATCTGATCAAAAGGAAATCAAATGGTATAAAGAAGCCGGTCATGCGATTACGCTGGGACCCAAAAGAGAGCAAGTTCATCAAGATATCTACCAATTCTTAGAATCACTTGATTGGGATTAAACAATGATAAACAGTATATATTAAATAGAAAGAAGGTGAAATAATGGATGAATTAAAAGAAAAGTTAATTGACTTTTTCAATGACGAAGCGAAAAAACCATTAAAGGTCGATGAAATCATGGCTGGTTTAGAATTGGATGCAAATGATTCAGAACTGTTTAAATCAGTGATCAAAACGTTAAACGCTTTGGAAGATGATGGGGAATTAATTCTAACTAGGAAAAATCGCTATTGCTTACCAGAACGAATTGGTTTAGTAAAGGGATACATTCAAATGCATAAGAAAGGTTTCGCTTTTCTTATTCCTGATGATGAAGAAAAATCTGATGTTTACATTAATCCGACTGACTTGCATGGAGCAATGAATAAAGACCGTGTTTTCGTTCGAATTGAAACAGAACAGATGGGAGCTAAACGCTATGAAGGCGTTGTGGAACGAATCATCGAACGTCATTCAAATCGTGTGATTGGAACCTATGAAGATAAGGGTAGTTTTGGTTTTGTGATTGCGGATGATAAACGAATACCTAATGATATTTTTATTGAGAAAAGTCAATCACACGGTGCAGTGACAGGTCATAAGGTCATTGTCAATATTACGAAATTTCCTGAAGGAACGATGTCGGCAGAAGGGGAAATTGTCGACATCCTTGGCCATAAAAATGATCCGGGTATGGATATCATTTCTATTATTCATAAGCATGATATTACCATTGATTTTCCAGAAGAAGTGATGGCTCAGGCGGAAAATATTCCTGATCAAATTCAGTCTTCTGAGTTGAAAGATCGCCGTGATTTGCGAGATGAACAGATCATCACAATTGATGGGGAAGATGCGAAGGATTTAGATGATGCAGTGACAGTGACAAAATTACCGAATGGAAATTACCAACTAGGGGTTTATATTTCCGATGTTTCCTATTACGTTGAAAGAAACTCACCCATGGATCAAGAAGCGTATGATCGGGGAACAAGTGTCTATTTAGTTGATCGAGTCATTCCGATGCTTCCACATCGCTTATCAAATGGTATTTGTTCATTGAATCCTGGTGAAGATCGTTTAACTTTAGGATGTGAAATGGAAATTAATCCAAGTGGAGAAGTGATCAAGCATGATCTTTTTCAAAGTGTGATCAATAGTTCAGCGCGAATGACCTACAAAGAGGTCAATCAGATCCTAGTCGATCAAGATGAACAACTGCGGGAAAAATATCATGAACATGTTCCTATGTTTGAAGCGATGGAGCGGTTAGCTGAAATCTTACGACAAAAGCGATTTGGTCGTGGAGCGATTGATTTCAATTTTAAAGAAGCACAAGTTCTTGTTGATGATACCGGTCATGCTGTTGATGTTGTTTTGCGTGAACGTTCCGTTGCGGAGCGCTTAATTGAAGAATTTATGTTAATCGCTAATGAGACGGTAGCTGAGCATTTTCATTGGATGGATATTCCTTTTATTTATCGAATTCACGAGGACCCCGATGAAGAAAAGCTGCAAAATTTTTATCAGTTTGTAGGTCAGTTTGGTTATAGTGTTAAAGGAACAGCTAATGAGATACATCCTCAGGCTCTCCAGCAAGTACTTGACCTAGTGGAAGGTGAACAGGAAGAAATGGTCATCTCGAAAGTGATGCTCCGATCGATGAAACAGGCGAAGTATGATCCGAATAGTCTGGGGCATTTTGGGTTGGCGACAGAGTTTTACACCCATTTCACTGCACCGATCAGACGTTATCCAGATTTAATTGTTCATCGTTTAATTCGAACTTATTTAATGGATGGAAAAATTGATCGAAAAACACAAAATGATTGGAAAGCGAAATTACCCGAGATTGCAAAGCATACGTCTGAACGGGAACGAATCGCTGTTGATGCAGAACGAGAAACCGATGATTTGAAGAAAGCCGAGTACATGCAGGACAAGATAGGCGAGGAGTTTGATGGTGTCATCAGCTCAGTCACTGGTTTTGGTTTATTTGTTGAACTAGAAAATACGGTTGAAGGCTTAGTACATGTCAGTGATTTAACAGATGATTATTATCATTATGATGAACGTAGTTATGCCATGATTGGCGAGCGGACAGGTAATGTCTTCCGTATTGGTGACGCGATCACGATTAAAGTAGCAGGAGTTAATTTAGAAGAACAAGCTGTTGACTTTGAAATTGTTGGGATGAAAAAGAAAGCACGTCGTCAAGAGACCAAAAATAACGACCAGAAAAAACCTGAAAACACCAAAAAACAGAAGAAACAAAAAAAAGAGCGAAAACGAAAGAAAAATATTAAACCACCAAAAGCAAAGAAACAGAAAAAACGTTAGAAAAACGAACACTTTTACTAGTTCCCTTACGTGAAAGTGTTCGTTCTTCTTAATTGGATAGATACTCGTACAATCATTTCAGCAGATGTGTAGAAATTTAATAATTTGTAATCCCATTAATTAAGGAGGGGAATTTATTCAACTTCAATGTCTTGGCTTAACTAATTTCATTGTTTGGAATTCGCCATTTGCTGGTGAATTCACCGTATAATACCCATCCATCTGAAACGTCAAAAGCTTCAAGATTTGGGATTTGTTCAAAGGCTTCTGGTGTAAAGTCAAACCAAGGTCTGCGTGGTTCTTCACTTTGCTTAAGATCTGTTGTGATTGTTTCAAATAAGCCAGGCTGATTAAAGTAATCATCCCAGAAATAACGTACTTGAGCATAGGTTTCTTTTTTATAATCATCGGATATGAGCAACCAACGATCTGCTTGTTCATTTTGATAAAAGCGCGTTTGAGCTAATTTCTGATCGCTGAGCAGTTCATCATGATATGGAAAAGGATAATAGCATTCATACGGGTAAATATCCAATACATCTTCTGAAAGCTTTTTTAAAATCGTTCGTTTTTGAGCTAAGGTTTCTATTTCAGACCAAACCTTCCCAGGAGTCGTCATTAATAAATCTGGATTAAGTAAGGGGAAGCTATAGAATGTTTTAAGTTCACTTAAATCGAGTTTATTTAGAATTCGCCGCGAAGGAAGATTACCAATATTCGTGTAGCCACCAATCCAATTGACCTGTTCTAGTTTTGTTAGGTAATCAACGATGTACTCTAATAAATAGCTAGCGTGACCCTGTCCTCGAAAACGAGCATCGCTTCTTAACCGGCCAAGCATTGCATAGCCACCGGGATAAAGTGTATAGCCTGCCACACTAACAAGGTGATTGTTTTTAAACAGACCAAATAATCGATGATCGGGTGCTGTTGTTAATTTATCAAATATATCGATCATATAGTCTCTTTCAATCGTTGTTTGCATGGCTTTATATAGAGGTAAATCATGGGGTGTAAGTTGTCTTATGTTCATTTATTTCACTCCCTGCAATCAAAATAACAAAACATATCATCGCATATTGAGAATGTATTTGTCTAGAATTTTTTCCGGGTAAAGAAAATTTTTAAATAACCTTTTATCTTGGAAACTTTTGTTTCATTTATTTTGTCAGCGATAAAATTTGATCCCTCAGGCTATTAAACAAATTTTTAAAATTAAATCAGCTGATTTGACCGAGTTAGGAATGAATTGTTTTTCCCTATTGAACCTGTTAAAATAAAGAATGTCTTAAGATGGAGGAGGGTTATAAATGCCCAGAGATACAAGTAAAGTGATGGCTCGAAATAAAAAGGCTTCACATGACTTTTTTATTGAGGATACTTTTGAAGCGGGACTTGTTTTACAAGGAACTGAAATCAAATCAATTCGAGCAGGTCGTGTCAATATGAAAGATAGCTTTGCTCGAGTGGAGCGTGGAGAAGTTTTCTTACACAATCTTCATATTTCACCTTATGAACAAGGGAATCGCTATAATCATGAACCGACTCGAACACGAAAGTTACTATTACACAGAAAACAAATCAGCAAGTTAATTGGTGAAACGCAACAAGCTGGTTATTCACTTATTCCGATAAAAATTTACATTAGAAATGGTATGGCAAAAGTGCTAATTGGTTTAGGGAAAGGGAAAAAGAAATACGATAAGCGTGAGGATTTAAAGCAGAAGCAAGCTAAGCGTGATGTCGATCGTGCTTTGAAAGAGCAATTTCAGTAACACTTGAAAAATTTTAAGTTTTTGTTATAATAGTCATTGGAAACAAAACAATTCAATAGTACAAAGTTCAAATTCCAATTCAATTCGTTTTGCTCCTTTATATGGGGGCGTTTTGGATTCGACAGGGGTAGTTTGAGCTCAAGTCGCGTGTCGAGGTTACGGCTCGTAAAACGTTACTCGCCAATAATAACTGGCAAAACAAACAATTACTCTTTAGCTGCTGCATAAGCATTGCTAAAGGATCCTTTCCAGCATCGCTCGTGTGCCGGGTATAGGGTCTCAACTTAAGCGAGATACGCTAAACATCTGCCGTCTGAAGAAGTTTAGAAGAGACTAAGCAGACTAGCTACTAGGATGCCTGTTGATTGGCAGAATAGGTAGTGAACCCTGAATAAATCAACTACACATGTAGACGCTTGAGTGGCGATATCTCTGGACGTGGGTTCAAATCCCACCGCCTCCACCAATACATAATAACTATTGGTGTGACAACAAAGTTGATAGTATAGATAAAAAGTTATAAAATCGTCTTCGATTGAGAAGGCGTTTTTTTGTTTTTGCTCAGGAAGCGATCAGTAGGGGCATCGTTATAGTAAAATGGCGGCGTCTGTAGTAAGGACTCAACGCTTATCATCGATCAGCTTTTCTTCTTTGCTCAGTCAATATTGGTTTTCTTAGCTGTCTTGGAGCCTTTATTTCATCAGAAGTTCCTCAATTTGTAAGTTGTTCAACAAGCACTTTAGTTTTTTTCGAAAAGGATTAGACCCTAGTCTGTTTTGCTAAAGAAGCTTTTAAATGAATAACCATGTTTAGCTTTAATGTAGAGATTTTACCAGTGCAATTAACTATTAAGTGCGTTAAAATAGAGTTCTACAGAGTTATATTTATTTAAAGTCGTTTAAATAATAGTTGTAAGCTCATGTCTTCAAGAATATGAGGGAAAGTTCCCCATAAAAATCGGAATTGACAGCAAGTGTGGATCTGGGCCATTCAGAGGCCAATTCTTGCTTGTATTTCAAATTACTAATAAGGCTTTTGGTGCGGCGAGTAACCACATGAAGGAAAGTTAAATGACATTGCAAGAATAAGTGCTTTTCTTATTCTAAACTCTAGTCCTAATTAAAGTAGAAAAGATAATCATCAAGTTGTGTGGCAAATGTTTGAATGTGCCTGCATCATGTATACCTGTTTTCCATTGATTGAGGCTTTACTTTAGCTGTTAAGTTTAAGTCATATCAAGATTCCCCAACATCATCCAAAAAACTTCAACTAAAAATACCATATATTTGGAAAAAGACATTTGCAAAATAGCAATTATTTCGTTCTAGCCGGTGGTAAATAATATAGTTCACCACTGTTGAAAAGCCAGACAAATTTAAGAAAGTGAATTTTATTTTGTCCCACTAAAGGATTATTAATTGCTCTTTTATTAAATTTTACAGTAGAAGAGAGTAAATTTTCTGTCCGTTAAATCTTACCATAAAGCGAACTGTTTTTACGTAGAATAAGAGATATAGCTAGGAACTGTAAAGGTTACCTTGTTAATCTCATCAAAGTACAGTAAATACAATAATTCATTAAAAATTTGAGAATAGTAAAAAGAATAATTATCGTAGATTATATAATCAAGTTAGTCACCTAAAATAAAAGGCCATGTGAATCTCATGTTATATTGAAAGTACGACCAACCAATATAAGGAGAATTCACATGACCCATGTAAATACTATCACAGAATCACGGAAAGGGAAACACCTTACATTTGCTGAAATGAAACAGATTGAAGCATATAAGAAACTCGAGTTATCAAACCGAGCGATTGGCCGACTGCTTGATCGCAATTATCAAACCATCAATAATAATGTTAAGAAAGGGACTGTTACACAAGTCCAAAAGCAAACACAGAACGGCAAATCCTATTTTTATGAAAGAGCAGTTTATTTCGCAGATGTCAATTATGACGTCTATGAAAAGAATCGTTCGCATTGCGGCCGCCGCCCCAAATGGGTTGATGGACATGAATTTGTTGATTGGGCTGATCAAAAAATGCGACAAGACAAATGGTCACCTGATGTTGTTGTCAATGTAGCTAAAAGTGAAGCCTTCTTTCATGAATCCATCATTCCAAGCACGTCCACACTTTATCATTGGATTGATAGTGGCATCATGCAGACAAAGAATATGGATTTGTTAGAAAAGGTTGATCGAAAACCACGCTCCACAAAAGGCAAAGGACATCGAAATAAAAAGGTGCATGGTATCTCAATCGAAGAACGTCCAGAATCAGTTAACCAGCGAAAGGAATTCGGACATTGGGAAATTGATACGGTTATCGGTAAAAAGAAGGCTGATGAACCTGTTCTATTAACGCTTGTTGAACGTAAAACAACCTTTGAACTCCTCTTCAAAATTGATGGGAAAAGAGCAACGCAAATTGATGATACCTTACAACATATGATTAGTCAGTTAAACGGAATCGAAGGTGACATTTTTAAAACCATTACCTCAGACAATGGAAGTGAGTTTAGTAATCTATCTGAATTGTCTAAAGAGATTGATGTCTATTACTGTCATCCATACGCTTCCTTTGAACGAGGAACCAGTGAAAATCAACATAAAATCATCCGTCGTTTCTTACCCAAACATGAGTCGCTGAAAGATGTTAATGAGGATCAAGTCAAAAGGGTTCAACAATGGATGAATGACTATCCACGAAGAAACCAAAACTATAAAACACCTCACCAAGCATTTGTCTTAGAGCTACAGAAATTACAGCTGAATCTTGTTGCTTAAAATCATGTTTAACCCAGGTATGTCCCGTGATGGTGTGCATGGATCTGTTTGGCTTTAAAGCCAAACAGATCCATGCACACCACTAAAGCACAAATTCATGCCTTTACTGGCATAAAACAATATAACTTTGTGAACTCACTAAAATAATTATTCTAAGTGACTAACTTAAACTTGAAATTTAGGAAAGAATAATTATCCTTCATTTTAGCTTATTTCTCCAATATACGCTGATATTTTTTGACCAATACTTCTGAATAATATGAGGGAAGAATAGGGCTAATTTTGAGTCTCCTGCTTGTATAGAATTTGTACAGAATTTTAGGAGATAGCTAATATTCTTTGTCATGTATGATTTAATTATGCTTGCAAATCGATAGATTGATTGAATTGCGAATCAACAATAGTTAATTTGGAGGGATAATAAATGCTTAATATCTGCATCATTGATGATGAACATTTGGCATTAGAATACTTGGATTTATTATTAAATAAAATAGCAGGGGTAAAAGTTGTAGGGAAATATAGTGATCCGCAAGATTTAACTGATCATGTTCGAAATCAAAAAGTAGATGCTATTTTTTTAGATATACATATGCCTGGTATTAAGGGAATTGATTTAGCAGAACAACTCTTAAATATTCAGCCTGCTTTACATATTGTTTTTGTAACTGGCTTTAATGAATATGCTGTCAAAGCTTTTGAATTAAATGCGTTAGACTATATTTTAAAGCCCGTACAAAAAGATCGTTTACAGTTATCCATTGATCGCATAAAACAGAAGCATGATATAAAATCAAATGTGGAAACTCCTCAATCAACATATATGATTCAGAATTTAGGAGCATTGTCTATTAATCAGGATGGTCAGCCAGTAGAAGTAAAATGGCGAACGGCTAAAACAAAGGAATTATTTGCTTATCTTGTTCAGAATCATCGAAATACGATTCGAAAAAGTGAACTAACAAGCTTAATGTGGGACAATCTTCCTTGGGAAAAAGCGCATTCTCAATTGTATTCTACGATTTATCAAATTAGAAAGGTTATTCAACATATTGGTATCCCCATTAAAATAGTGAGTCAAGATGAATTTTACCGGATAAAGATAGAGGGTGTACAAATCCAGTCTAGTGAATGGAAACATTCTGCACTGCAATTATTAGAAGAGAGGACTGTATCAGTAACTCAATATTTTGCCTTATTAGAAGATTATCAAGGTGATTATTTAGAGGAAATGCAACATACCTGGATTTTGAAGGAAAGAAGCACTATTAAAGCCTTATGGTTGCAATTAATCGGACATTTAATCGAACATATCAATCAGCATGAGAATACATCATCATATGTTATCTCAAAATTATATGCGCTAGTAAGTTTTGATGATGAAGCTACAAGATTAGTACAAAGTAAAATAACGCGTTAGGTTTCTTTTGTACGACTGCTACAGAGATTGATTTAACAAATTTACTGATATCCAACAGAAGAAGGAACGTAAAATGATAAAGCGAGGCTTTATATAGAGAAGAGTAGGCTTACATGATAAGCTTATGCAAATATTTTTGATCAGATGAGTGGTCACAAATCATTACAGTGGGATGAGTAATCACACTAAGGAAGGCTACCGAGAATAAGGACTTTTCTTATTTTGAGTTTCAGGATGTGGTGTTTTTGTCAGCCAGCCAGTTGTGTCGCGATAAAAACGATCTAAGTTGGATCCGTATTTTAGGTCATATGGCTCTACAGAATAAAACACTAAGTTGGACGTGTTAAAAATTGACGTTGGAAGAGATGAGGTCTATGAAGAGAAATTATGTTTGGTTGGGGACTATTTTACTTCTTTTTATCATTGGTTTATCGAGTTCTCGATTTATTTGGGCAACTTTATCTGGAAATAGTCTACAACTGGATATCCAGGAAGGAGAACTTGATTTACGAGAGCGGAATTTGGATGAGAAGGAAACCTTAGTGCTTAATGGGGAGTGGGATTTCTATCCCTCAACATTTATTATGGAAGATGACAATCAATCGAATGTTGTTCCAGAAACGATTGTTTTGCCTGATGGTTGGAATGATTTGTTAGGTTCTTCCACTGGATATGGTTCATATCATTTAAAAATCAAGGTGAACCCAGATCAAGATAAAGATTATAGTTTATATGTACCCAGTATTCGTGATTCCTCAGAAATTTATGTAAATGGACGTCAGTTATCAGGATCAGGTGAAGTAGCTACAACCGAAGAACAGTTTACTGCTAAAAATGTGCCTCAAACCACCGTTTTTACGGCGAATGAAGATGGGATCATCGATCTTGTTATTCAAGCTGCAAATTATAAAGACTTAAGAGATTGGGATAGTGGGATTGTCCGTTCGATTCGATTTGGAACCGAACAAGCGGTGACAAGAGAAGTGCAGTTCTCCATTTATATGCAAATCAGTATGGTCATCATTCTTTTGCTTCATTCTGTCTACACCTTAATCCTATATTTTATTGGAAATCGAAATAAGCATTTATTCTATTTTTCTTTGTTGACTTTTGTCTTTGCTATCATTTTTCTCTTTACGAGTAAAGAGAAATTGTTTCATCAATTATTTTATATCGACAGTGATTTGACGATGCGACTGTTGTTTGCCTTGTGCTTAATTGCCGGTTATGCTTTATTGCAATGTACCGACCATCGAGAACTACCATATTGGAAAAGGATCTTTCCTTATTATCAAGGAAGTGTCTTTGGATTAGCATTTATTACTTTGTTTTTAACAATATCACAAACTATTTCCTTACTTCCTGTCTATATTTTGATCGGTTCTTCTCCCGCTATTGTTTCATTATTTGCAGTTGCAAGAGCTTATCGACAATCAACTAAGACGGATTTGTTTTTAGTATTGAGTTTTGTTGCTGCGATTCACCATGTCATCTGGGCGATTGCATGGAGAGAGAATGGTATGTATTTGCCACATTATCCGTTTGATCTCATTATAGCTCTGATATGTCTTGTGATCGTTTGGTTTAAGGAATATTTCCACATGCATGAAGAGACAAAAGAATTGGCTGAGAGCTTACAACGAATGAATCAAGAGAAAGATCAATTTCTAGCCAATACATCTCATGAATTTCGCAATCCTTTGAACAGCATATTATTGCTATCTAAAGCTGTTCGGGATCGAGAAGAAACTGCCTTGTCAGAACGGAGTATCAATGAACTAAACACGGTTTTGGATGTCGGAAAGAAAATGAATCTTCTGCTAACTGATTTATTGGAAGCAAGGCAACTACAGAATAGTAAGCCGCGACTTGATAAACAGGTTATCACGTTAGAACCCATTGTAACAGGGGTGATTGACCTATTAAAGTTTTCGTCTGATATGAAGCAGCTTCAAATCATCAATCAAATTTCAAAAGAATTTCCTGCTGTTTATGCTGATGAAAACCGCTTAACACAGATTTTATTTAATTTAGTTAAAAATGCGATTAAATATACAGATCATGGATTGATTGTTATATCAGCTACCGTGAAAGAAAAAATTGCGGAAATCCATGTCACAGATACAGGCACAGGTATCAGCGCAGAGATGAAAAAACGGGTATTTCTTCCTTATGAACAAGGTGATTCTTCAGAAGCCATACTGGAAGGCGGTTTTGGATTAGGACTCAGTATCACGAAACAATTAGTAGAGCTTCATGGAGGAACGATACGTGTCTCTTCAAAAGAGGGAGAAAAAACAACGTTTACCTTTACTTTGGCATTAGCCTCTCCCCATGCGGCTGTTCAGTTACCTAGCGAAAAGTCACAAGCTACTCGAGACGTAAGAGAAGCAGGGCAAACAGAAGGGTCATCATTGAAAAATAGTCAATTTCCATCTATTTTAGTGGTAGATGATAATCCTGTTAGTTTATTAGCTCTTAATGCTACCTTACCCGCTGATGAATATAATGCTATATTTGTTTCAAATGCCAGCCAAGCTTTGGAGGAATTAAAAAAAGAGGAATGGGATATGATTATTTCGGATATTATGATGCCAGAAATATCAGGATATCAACTAACCAGAAACATCAGGGAACGTTATTCTCTGACTGAACTTCCTATCCTATTGCTAACGGGTGGGAATTCGGATATCCAAGCTGCCTTTGAAGCGGGTGCCAATGATTATGTGACAAAACCGGTAGAACCAATTGAACTTAAAGCTCGGATGGATTCTTTAATAACACTTAAGCGTGTAGCACAGCAACAATTACAGTTAGAAACTTCATGGTTACAAGCGCAAATCCAGCCGCATTTCTTATTTAATACGCTCAACTCTATTAAGGCATTAAGTGAATGGGATATAGAAGAAATGAGGCAATTATTAGATCAATTTGGAAATTTTTTAAGAAGTAAATTTCAGTTTCACCAAATGAAAGCATTGATTCCTTTAGAGGAAGAATTAAATATTGTTCGTTCTTACTTATACATTGAACAAGTACGTTTTGGAGATGCACTGGAGGTCAAATGGGAGTTGGAAGAGGATCAGGATGTTAATATTCCCTTTTTGTCGATTCAACCCTTAGTGGAAAACGCAGTACTACATGGGATTAGACAAAGGCAAGGGAAAGGAACGGTCATGATTAAATTTGTAAAAGATTCTTCTGCTTCAAAGGCGACGTTTACCATTGAAGATGATGGAGTGGGAATAGACGAAGCAGAGATTCCTAATCTTTTAAATGGACAGATTGGAAGCCAATCAGGTGTTGGTCTTTTAAATGTTGAACAAAGATTACATCAGCATTATGGCAAAGGATTGACGATTGTCAGTTCACCTGGTCAAGGGACACGTGTTTCTTTTGAAGTAGATTTATCTAAAAATTAATAAAGTGCTTTGATAGAGTTCTTTCTGCAATAATGAGGAGAGTAGATAATTTTTCTAAGCAAAAGAGACTGAGACCAAACTTGTCTCACATGAATAAAAACGGCTGTGTTTATCTATTTTTGATAAACACAGCCGTTTCGTTTTTTAAAATATTTTCCTTGTTAACGGTGGAGTATTTACTTATATTTACATGAAACATCGGATAGAAGCCCTCTATCCGATATTTTGGCTTGCGATTTTGCTTGAAGTGTATGATAGAAGGGTTCAATCCGACATTCTGGCTTGCGATTTTGCTTGAAATGTATGATAGAAGGGTTCAATTCGACATTCTGTCTTACAATTTTACTTGAAATGTATGATAGAAGGATTCAATCCGACATTCTGGCTTGCAATTTTGCCTGAAATGTATGATAGAAGGGTTCAATTCGACATTCTGACTTGCGATTTTGCTTGAAATGTATGATAGAAGGGTTCAATTCGACATTCTGGCTTGCAATTTTGCCTGAAATGTATGATAGAAGGGTTCAATTCGACATTCTGACTTGCGATTTTGCTTGAAATGTATGATAGAAGGGTTCAATCCGACATTCTGGCTTGCAATTTTACTTGAAATGTATGATAGAAGCCCTCTATCCGACATTCTGGCTTGCAATTTTGCCTGAAATGTATGATAGAAGCCCTCTATTCGACATTCTGGCTTGCAATTTTGCTTGAAATGTATGATAGAAGCCCTCAATCCGACATTCTGGCTTGCAATTTTGACTGAAATGTCCTCCCGTGTTTATTTCTCAACCGTTATTCACTTGATTAGAACATACTTGAATAGATTCAAGTGCTGCAGCCAGAATGATAATAATTCGGGTAATCTAGTTACATAAAAAAACTGTTACACCATCTATTGTGCAACAGCTCTTTTTATTTAGCTGGGTTTTGTCCCAGTTTCTTTCCCTTTTAGGAAAATAATTTTTTAAGGGATGTTCAGAAGGTCTCATAAAAATGATACGACGAGAATGAAAGAGCTTCAATTAACTACCGCCACGTTCCAGCACCATATGATAGCGAACTTAACCGACATGGTTTTTCATCCTCTTTTTTAAACACACCCATTAAGGTAATATGGCATTTGCTTACGCCACCAAATCCAATCATGGGAAACATCTTCTCCCCACTCATCAAACCAAGCAGAAATTTGTTTTTCTTCAAACGCTTTTTTTAATGTATAGAATGAGGGCAAACCGTCTAGTTCCCAGTCACCCAGTCCTGTACAGACAATAATATTTGCTGATCGGTAATGATCAATAAACCAGCCATCATTTTGATTCCAAATATAATCACACGGTGAATTTTGGTAGATTAGCGGATCATCCCCATAATCCCCGAAAAAGAAGCGGGCATCATATATACCGCTCAGTGCAATTGTTGTCTGAAAAACATCGGGATGCCTTAGGAAAAAGTTCAATGCATGATAAGCCCCCATGCTACAACCAGTCGTCATCATTGGATCGAACCAATTTGTTTTATGTTTAATAAATGGAATGGCTTCTGAAATCAGATAACGATCGTATGCTTCATGGGCTAGTGCACGATCATGCGGTGACTTTGAATGATCTAACCAGCTTTCACTATCAATACTGGCTAAGGTGAAAAATTGCACCTTACCCGCCTCAATAAATTCCTGGCATGCCTCAATCATGCCAAAATCATAATATTCAAAATGTGTTCCGCCTGATGATGGAAAAACAACAATAGGCATACCACTATGTCCATATCTATTTAATGGCATGTCACGGCCTAGTTCGCTACTCCAATGGCTTAATTGTTCGATATGCATCATTTATTTCTCCTATCTCTATTTTTTCTTTTCATGGACGAAACGAGTGATCTCATTAACCTCTTCCTCTGTTTCTGCATTGATGGCATAAAATTGATTTCCCTGAAGATGAGCAAACGCTTCTGGGATACGCTCAACAAATTTCACTTGATCACCAAATCGGTCACGAATCGCTTGTATATCATGAAGGTATTGATAAGCATCACGCTGTGTGACACCAACACAATATTGATTTGGAACAGTGGGATCTGTAAATTCTCCACCTGTTACCAGTGAAGCATATTGCGCAAATAAATCAATCGAGTAAGCATAGTTATACATATCAATCGTATAACCTCCCGCTAGACGGTTATTATATTCCAGCGCTACATAATCTCCATTCTCTAATTGGAAAAATTCAATATGGAAAAACCGCTCTTTCATACCAAAAGCTTTTACAATCGCTTGTCCATAGGCTTCAAGCTTCGGATCAATTTCTTTTTGGATCACATAAGATAGATCCAGCTGATCCTGGACAAGCTCTAATGTCGGTACATTATAGGTAAAGCTTGTCTGAAAAACAATATCTCCTTTTTGATTCGTTAAGCCATCAAAGGTACAAAGTTTGCCATCTTCAATGTAAGGCTCCAAGAAATATACTGTTTTTTCCTGCCATCTCGCTTCAAAATGATCTACATCTTCATCTGAGCTCAGTTTAAAAGTCGCAGCAGACCCTACTCCGCTATCTGGTTTAGCAATAACGGGAAGTCCAAGTTTTTCAATCGCCTTTGTTAAATCAACTTTATTATTGACGACACATCCTTCGACAACAGGTACACCAGCTTTTTTAAATAACTTTTTCATTTCAGACTTAAATTTCACTTTTTTCAAGTCGGCTGTTTTATTGCCATAGACATTGAATTGTTCACGAAGCTGTGCATCAAGCTCTAACCAGTGCTCATTATTGGATTCTATCCGATCGATTGGTCCATGTTTAAAAAATAAAAAGGCAACCGCACGCTTGACCTCATCAATATCTTCTAAATGATTGACACGATAATATTCATTTAAAGAGTTTTGTAATTTAGTGCCTAATTGATCATAAGGTTCTTCACCAATTCCAAGCACATTGACACCTACATCTTTCAAACGATACGCAAAATTCTGAAAATTCGGAGGGTAATAGGGTGATATTAAAATATAATTCATCTTAAAACTCCTTTCCTAATGTAGTGAAAATAAGTTGCTTAATGGCTAGAAAGTCAGCTTTGTTGAAGCGATTTACCCAAAAATGAAGATTTAAAACACTAGTGAAGTGGGAATTTTCCACAAGCAAGGGCGTATATTGTGTTAAGACCAAGGCTTGCTTAAAAAACGTAAACATTCTGGAAGGTGTTTTGACCAAGCCTCTTCATTGTGCTTCTCTCCCGAAAAAATATTTAAATCAATATGATCAATGGGAATATTACCTTTTATCAATTGCTTACCATATTTTAGCGAACCATCGATATAAGCTTGTTTCATATTTCCATACATTAGCTGTCGATCGGTATCATCACCTTCTTCCGTTCCGACTTGGATATAGACATGTTGTTCAGGATCTAACGATTCTTTTTCAATATAATGATCAAAAGCCTTGTTTGTGATCCAATTAGCAAGCGAGAAAATACCTAAACCCCCAATTTGATCTTTATATTTAATCCCCATGAAAGCCGAAATATTCCCACCAAGAGAACTGCCAATCATCGCTGTGTGATATTTATCTGCTTTCGTTCGATAATGCCCATCGATAAAAGGTTTTACCACAGTCATAATAAATTCGGCAAATTCAGCCCCTCTTCCACCAAGTTCTATGTCTTCTGGAAGCGGACTTTCTGTTATCTTCCAAGGGGTATACTCATTAATCCGTTCTTTTTCACCATGATCGATCCCGACAATGATCATTTTTGGCAAATTAGGATTTCGTTTTATGGCAGGGATAACCTTCCATGAATAACCACTGTAGGCTTCACTACTATAAAAAACATTTTGTCCATCATGCATGTAAACCACAGGGTAATACTGATGCTTATCTTTTTCATATCCCTTTGGTAATAATACACGCACGCGACGTTGTTCATTTTTGTATACCATAGGGAGCTTGTGTGTGTCCAACTTTAAATAAAAATACGATTGTCTCATGTCATATTCCTCGTTCCTGTCAGATTCTACTATTGTATAAGTATTGGCTCAAAAAGTTTGGTAAAAAGGATCGAGAAGATCAAGGTGGTGTAGCTTTGCGCAACAGATCGGCACAGGGTATGAGTGACTTAAGCAAAAGTTCTTAATTTAGCCAATGCGCTTCTCGTGTGTTGCGTTGATTTCGACGAGTTAGTCGAGGATCTTCTGTTATCGATACATCTTTTTTTATTGGGTCTTTTGAACATCTGCTTTAAGATAATTTTCACACTTGGAAATCTATAACTCTATCTTGTAGACAGTTGCTTCTGCTTTTGTTGTTAGTTTTCTGTGAGAACTCAGAAAAAGATAATCATATCGATAGCCGAGTTCTTATCATAACTATAACGTATTTGCAGCGGTTTGTTTAGTTATTTTTAATGCGTCAAAAAATTTTGAACCTCTTATGCTTAAAATTACAAGACCTCTCAGCAAATGTTTTCAATGGGGTAAGTAACCCGTACTTGAGTCGTTGTAAAGCATTTACACCGATAGAAAGACTCTCTTTATCATCACTTTCAATATCCGATGGACACAGCGAAATTAGCCCGTCTGTGTGCAAGGAAATAATGAATCAATAAACTTCTATAACCAGCCCCGAAAAGGATTACTTATAAACTTATGACGTGATATTTATTGGAAATGAAGAGTCAAAAAGGATCAAGGAGTCGTTATTTTGACTTGTATAGAAATTGTATATATATATACCGTGTTCCCCCACCTATAGGGTGAGTTATCATAGAGTATAGCTATGGAAATATAATAATTATTATATAGAAATAGCACTAAAATATAACTTCAATGTAATAAAATACCTGTATATCCCACTAACTACAAGAAATCCAAGTAGCATGCTTAATTTTGTTGAAACATTAGGGTGAAAGAAGCTATTCATATCCATTCTTATCCCCTAAATATACTTATTTTCCTCTCTATTCTGAACAGGAGTCAAATGGGTGGTTAGAACTGCGGTGACTCACTCTATCAAAAGTATGAAACATGCTTAAAAATAATCTCGTTATTAAGTGTTATGACCTGACATTAACTAATTTAAGAATGTGTGGGGGATTTTGTGTTAGCTCTTTATGAATGTATCTGTTTGCTAGCTAGAACCATCCATTAGCTAAACTTAAATAATAGTGAATAGAACAATACGCGATGATTATTCAGTCAATCTAGCTAACAGATCATTTTAAAGATAGAGAAAATATTTAAATGGGAGGTGCAAGATAACTTGTGATTCTCAATTAAATATGTAATTGAGAATTAAATAATAAAAAGGAAGGCGGGTTAATTTGAAAAAGAAAATTAGTTTACTCATGATTTTCCTTATTGTAATCCAGGCTCTTATGCCAGGAATAGCTCCACTGCAAACGGCACATACAGAAGGAAACAAGGCTAACAAGTTGTTTGATTTTGAAAATATTACTGAAAGCTCTTATTCTGCGGAGGATGACGGTGTTTTTCTACAGCTCGATTGGTCACTTGAAAACTATGAATTAGAAGAGATAGATCAATCTGTAGCTTTTAATTCTCCTGTTAAATGGGTAGATCAAGAGGGTACTTTATCTTTGGCAGGAAACGCAGAAATAGATGTTGCTACTTATCGAACGACAGAAGATAAGATTACGGTAACGTTTAATGAAAAAGCTTTAGAATATCCAGAAGCAAACGGAACTTTAAAGTTACGAGTAGCGATGGAAGAACAAGAAGAAGAAGTTGCTAAAGAAGAGGATGCCACTGTGAAAGAAGAAGCGACGGTAGATCAAGTCGCTGAGGAAACAGAGGACACAACGGCAACTGAAGAAGTTGTTGACGATGAAGAAGCCATAGACGTTGACGACGATGAGGGTGTAGCGATCGATCCGGCTAATGTTGGACCCCAAAAAGAGTTAGGAGATATCTTTACATTTAGAAATTTGACAATTGGTGGTCAAAACATTTCTGACGGAGATATTATTGAAATAGACGAAGATACTATTGCAGAACTTGAATTCAGTTGGAACACAGAAGGAATGAATGCACAGGCTGGTGACACAGCCTCGATCCGTCTTTCTGATGCCTTCGAGATTGTTACAACACCAGAAGAACCAATCAAAGTCGAAGGAACAGAAGTAGGAACTTATCACGTTGAAAATGGTGTTCTTAGATTTGTATTTAATGAAAATATTGAGAATGATGATGTCCATAATGGATATGTCAATCTTGGATTAGAGTTCAATATGGACAAATTTAGAGAAAATATTGAACAAGAGATTCCATTCCATGACGGTAATGATCAAAACCTTACTGTTGTTGCAAAACCAAATTTAGAGCATAGTGGAATTGATAAAGAAGGTCATCCTGATACGCGGCATGATGCAAGAGAAATTACTTGGACGATCGATGTGATTAATACTAATGAAGAAGAAATAACTGAGGCAACATTAGCGGATAACATTCCTAACGGTTTAGGAGAAGCTAGAGATTTTGTTATCCATGAGCTAAATGTTGGCTATGATGGGGATATAAAAGAAGGTGCTGATGTCACGTCAACGCTAAACCCATCTGAATTCCCGATTGACTTAGGTACAATCGCTCCTTTTAATGGTTATCGTGTCCAATATACAACAACCATTGAAAATTATGCAGCAGAATCATTTACCAATGAGGCAACATTTGAATATGGTGATACCAGTTTGCCAGCTGATGATACAGTGAGTGGCTTGACAAGAAGTAATCCAATTGAAAAAGATGGTTGGCAAATTGACGATGATGTTATTCAGTGGCAGATTGATGTCAATAAGAATGGCAGTTTAATTAGTGAAGCGATAGTAGAAGATAGCCTGCCTGATGGTTTAACCGTAGACCCAGATAGTATCGAAGTCGTTAGAATTACACAAAACGGAAGTCGGTGGATTGAGGGAGAAGCTCATGAGGATTCATTTACGGAATTCCCGATAAACTTAGGTGAGCTAGACCGGGAGGACGCTTATCGAATCAAATTTCAAACGACTATTGATTGGGAAGATGTAAATAGCGGAGAATATTTAGAGGGAAATGGATTCGAGAATGAAGCGACCTTATATGATGGTGAAGATGAATTAAATGATGATGACGCAAGTGTTACTATTGAAAGAGATCCTATTCTTCGAAAAGTTGGAGCATCCAATGTTGATTATGATAATAAAACTGTTACTTGGACCATTCATGTTAACGAAGCAGGACATCCAATTGGAAATGTGGTATTAACAGACTTAATTCCAGGAGGATTAGCGATTGATGAAGATGATATTGTTATTACTGACGAAGCAGGAAATGAATATACCCCTGTTAATATCAACCTTGATTCTAATGCCGATGGTGGAACAGAGGTCGTTATCAACTTAGGAAATGTAGGAACGCGACAGCTTAAAGTTGAATATACAACAGAAATCACTGATTTTACAATTAATAACTTTAATAATGATGTTGGCATGATTGGTGATGGTATTGGTCCAGATGGAGAAAATGCCAATGCTAATATTGCACCAGCAAAAAACACGTATAATAAGAGTTTCGCTGGAATTGACTACAACGAAAAAACAATTGATTGGCGTTTGAATGTCAATCCAGTAAGAGAAGATATTAATTCTGGATTTGTTATTACAGATACTTTCACGAATGACGGACTAATCTTGTTGCCAGATACTGTTGATATTAAACTTGGTGAAGAGGATCTTGAAGCGGGGACAGATTATACTGTTGCACCTATTGATGGTGGATATCAAAATGGATTTACAATTACCTTTAATAGAGTAATAGCTGATGGAGAGCTAGTCGTCAAATTCACTACCTCTTATGATCCGGAAGTAGAAGTTGATGGGGAGCTTCTGATACCTCATTCTAATGAAGATGAAAAAGAACTTTATAGAAATAAAGCTAAATTTGATGGAACAACTGAGAATGGGAACACTGTTGGTGAAGAAGATGATGATGATCACAGAGTGCGAGGAGATTCTTGGAATAGTGGTAAAAAAGAAGGTCAATTGGTTCATTTTGACGACGAAGGCAATGCAGTAAATGGTTGGGAAAGTGGTAGTGAAAGAAAGATTGCCTGGCAGCTCTACCTTAACTATCAAGAACAAAACCTTGGAACAGGTGTCGTCGTAACAGATGAACTAGCTTATGCAGGTGATATTGACGCAGATAGTATCCAAGTATCGGTTTATGATGTAGATTCTGACGGTGAAACTGAAGTTAATGGACCAGCATTAGATCGAGACCGTTATTCAGTGAACACTGATGAAGACGGCAAATTTATTTTAACTTTCGCAGAAGATTTTGAAGTAACCGAAAGATATGTGATTGAATTTACTACATCTGTACCTGACATCTCAAAAGAAAAGTATACTAACAACGCAACCGTTACAGCTGGCGATGTAGATTACGATTATTCAGCAACTCTGAATTATAATGAGCATGATGATTTCTTAGCTAAAAGAGCAGTTAATGCTGAAGGTAATCGTGTATTCACAGGTGATGAAGTCGAGTGGGAAGTCAAAGTCAATGAAAGCCTATCAATTATTCAAGATGCTGTGATTACAGACACGATTAGTGCAGGGCACGTTTATTTAGCAGATAGTCTTGAAGTTTATAGATTACAAGATCAAGAAAAAGCCCTAGAAGAAGGAACTGATTATGATCTTGATGTAGTAGCGGTGACGGATGAAAATGATGAACCTACTGGGGAAACAAATCTAGTCATTGATATTACTGAAGACTTAGTAGACACCTTGGTTTTAAGATATACAACTGTTGTAACAGAAACAAATGGTGAAATTGGTAACAGCATCTCATTAAATGGAACGGCTATTGATCAACAGTTTGTAGAGTCTGATAAAATGAGTGCTAGACAATTTTCTGACGCAGGTGGCGAATGGTCACGGAGTAGAGGAGCTTTAAAAGTGACAAAAGTCGATGGTGAAACTGACGAAACAATAGCAAATAATGAAGCGACTTTTACACTTTGGTATGAATTAAATGGTGAAAAACAACAATTTGGTGAACAAGAGTATACGACTGAAGATGGTGTTCTTGAAATAGGAAACTTACCATTTAGAACTTACTATCTAAGAGAAGTTGAAGCACCAAATGGTTATGTTTTATCTGAGGAAGATTTGGAAATTGAAGTAGAGACTGCAATTGGTAATAACCCAGATAATTATGTGTATGCCGAAAAAAGTTTCGAAAACACCAAGGAAAAAATCACTATCACTGGAGCAAAAGTATGGGATGGTGGTCCACAACCATCAATTGAATTGCAGCTATTTAGAGATGGCGAACCGTATCGTGCCCCAGTAGAGCTGGGAAATGACGAAACAGAATACACATGGTCTGACTTAGACAAAACAGACATCGACGGTAATGAGTACAACTATACGGTAGATGAAGTAGAAGTGCCTGAAAACTATGAAAAAACTATTTCAGAAGATGGTTTGACTGTAACCAACACTTATGTCATTCCGAAGACAGAAGTAACAGGAACAAAAGTGTGGGAAAATGGTCCAGCAGAAAAACCAGCCATAGAACTACAGCTCTATAGAGATGGAACAGAATATGGTGATCCCGTAACATTAGAAGCCGGTGAAACAGACTATACGTGGACGGAATTGGATGCAACAGATGCAGCAGGAAATGCGTATGACTATACGGTAGATGAAGTGGAAGTTCCAGAAAACTATGAAAAAACTATTTCAGATGACGGTTTGACTGTAACCAACACTTATATCATTCCGAAGACAGAAGTAACAGGAACAAAAGAATGGGTGGATGGTGAAAATAATCGTCCAGATTCAATCCAACTTCAACTGTTCAGAGATGACGAAGCGCATGGAGATCCCGTAACATTAGAAGCCGGTGAAACAGACTATACGTGGACAGAATTGGATGCAACAGATGCAGCAGGAAATGCGTATGACTATACGGTAGATGAAGTGGAAGTCCCAGAAAACTATGAGAGGACTATTTCAGACGATGGATTAACTGTAATCAACACTTATGTTGTACCGACATCAGATGTTACTGCAACCAAGGAATGGGTACAGGGACCATCTGATAGGCCAACAGTCTGGTTTAAACTATTCAGACATATCGAAAACGAAGAAAAACAAGCAGTAAATGTTGAAATCAAAGCATTAGAAGATGGTGAAACATCAGTAACTTGGGAAGATTTAGCTGTAACAGATAGAGAAGGAAACGAATATATCTACTCTGTACAAGAAGTAAATGCAGAAGGAGAAGATTTCGAACCAGAAAACTATGTGAAAGCTGAAAATGAATTAACGGTAACTAACAGCTATGTTAGCCCAACAGACGCAAGTGCAAAGGCTACAAAGGTTTGGGAAAATGGATCACAAGACAGACCAACAGTTTGGTTCCAATTGTGGAGACACATTGAAGGTGAAGAACCAGAAATTGTACCAGAAGAAGAAGCTGAAATTAAAGAGCTAGCAGAGGGTACAACCGAAGTTGTTTGGACTGGGCTCACAAGAACAGATAGTGCGGGAAATGAATATATCTTTTCGGTACTGGAAGTAGATGCTGAAGGGAATGATTACCAGCCAGAAAACTATCAAAAGGTTGAGGATGGTTTAACGGTTACTAACACTTATGTAATACCAAAAACAGAAGTAACAGGAACGAAAGTGTGGGAAAATGGTCCAGCAGAAAAACCAGCCATAGAACTACAACTTTATAGAGATGGAGCAGAGTATGGTGATCCCGTAACACTAGAAAATGGTGAAACAGAATTTACCTGGACTGACTTAGACAGAACGGATATTGATGGTAATGTGTATGCTTATACTGTTGATGAGGTCGAAGTTCCAGAAAATTATGAGAAAACTATTTCAGATGATGGTTTAATCGTAACCAACACTTATGTTAGTCCAAAAACAGAAGTAACGGGAACGAAAGTGTGGGAAAATGGTCCAGCAGAAAAACCAACCATAGAACTACAGCTCTATAGAGATGGAGCAGAATATGGTGATCCCGTAACACTAGAAAATGGTGAAACAGAATTTATCTGGACTGAATTGGATGAAACTGATTTAGACGGAAACGTTTATGAATACACTGTAGATGAAGTAAATGTACCAGAACATTATGAGAAGTCTATATCAGAAGATGGCTTGACAGTAACCAACACTTATGTAGACCCAGAAGATCCCGAAACACCAGTTGAAGACCGAGAAGACCCATCTGAAGACCCGGAAGAACCCTCAGGTGGAGAAACACTTCCTAAAACAGCAACAAATATATTCAATTTATTTGGTGCAGGCCTAGGCTTATTAATCGCTGGGGTATCACTCATTATCTTCCGAAGAAAAAGACAAGAAGATTAAACACAATTCAAAAGACTCCAATCGGCATAATTTTTGACGATTGGAGTCTTTTTTAAAGAATAAGTTTTTCTGATGATTGTTTAAGTAAAGGTTAGATTTTACTTCACACAAATGTGAAGATTTAGTTATTTTATAAACTTTTTGATAGTAAAACCAGGTTTCGAAGAGTTCACATCATAAGAATAGCTGTTTTTCTTATTTTTAATCCCGGGTCTAGGGCAGAAAGATTTAGCTGAAGGTCTAATAAAGCAATTTTTCTAAGAGGTAAAAGATAATCTATGCCCAGGTTGAGATAAATCATTGATTGTCATGTAATGAAAGGATGTAAGCTTTTCAAAAAACGTGGTATAATATCAAAATAATTATAATAAAGTCAGGGTGGCGAGAATGTTAAAAGTAAAAAATGTGACAATTGGAGAAGGACAACCAAAGATTTGCCTTCCTATTACTGGACAAAGTGTTACAGAAATTGAGCGGCAAGTTATTCAAATAAAAGAAAAAAAGCCCGATTTAGTAGAATGGCGAGTGGATTTCTATCCAAGTCATGATATTGAATTACCTTTGCAGATCATTCATCAACATATTCGAAATATTCCACTTATTTTTACCTATCGAACCAAACAAGAAGGTGGCCAACGAGAAATTACTGATCAAGATTATCTTGCTATCAATGAGAAAGCCATGATGTCTAATCTAATTGACTTTGTTGATCTCGAATTAAAACAACCTGTTGTAATACGTGACCCGCTTATTGCAAAAGCTAAACAGCAAGGTGTACATACGATTATTTCAAATCACGATTTTGAAAAAACCCCAGCAAATGAAGAGCTGATTAATCGATTAAAGGAAGCTGAATTAATTGGTGCATCAGTAGCAAAGATCGCTGTTACCCCAACTAATACTCAAGATGTCCTTAGATTACTAAGTGTGACCAATAAAATGAAAGACATGATTAATATCCCACTCATTACAATGTCCATGGGCGGAGTTGGTTTAGTAACACGGTTAATGGGTGAAGTATTTGGCTCGGCAGTTACTTTCGGCGCTGCAGGTCAAGCTTCTGCACCTGGTCAAATTGATAGTGAAACCTTATCGACTATTTTAAACGTCATTCATCAAAATTTCACAAAATAGTCACAATGGATGAGTCCTTTGTATGGACGTATTTTATCAAGATTGTAATGTAAAAGAAGGTTTATTTTCAAAAATGAAATATAATTGTAACAATTCTATCATCGTCTTGAAATTAATCAATGTTATACTAGCGTTGCTGGTTAAAAACTAGCATGTTTTCAAATAAAACATAATAGATTTATATAGAAATGATAAACTATACATAAGAAAGTGAGCGTGGAGCTACGTGAGTGGTAAAAAAGTCGTTGTTAGTTTTGTTCTAGGAATGGGAATACTGTGGATGTTTCCTTCTATGTCTAGTGTTGTGAACGCAGAAACGGAAGGTACTTTGCAAGAAGAGCGTTCAGAATTACAATCGGAGCTCAATGAAAAACGCAAAGATTTAGAAGAAATTCAGCTAGAACTGGTAGAGATTGAGGAAGACATTGACTTGATTGATGAAGTTATCGAATCCAATGATCAAGAAGTGGCTAAAACAGAAGCAAATATTGAGGAAAAAGAAGGAGAAATTAGTGCGTTAGAAGAGGAAATTGATCAGCTCGAAGATGATATTGACCGTCGTCACAATCTGTTAAAGGATCGAGCATCTGCACTACAAAAAAATGGCGGATCAATCAGTTATCTTGACGTTTTGTTTGGCGCTCAAAGTTTTACTGATTTCATTGACCGTGTTTCATTGGTTACTCGAATCACACAATCAGATCAAAGTTTGTTAGAACAATTGTATGTTGACCAAGAAGAGGTTGAAGAGCAAAAGCAATTGGTAGATGATAAATTAGCAGAATTAGAAGATACTAAGCTAGAATTAGAACATATCCAGGAATTAACGCTTGAACAAAAAGCACAACAAGAAGATAAGCTGGAACAGTTAGAAGAGAAAAAAGCGCAAAGTGAAGCGTTAGTGGCAGAACTTGAAATAGAAGATCGTGAAATTGAACAAATGATAGAAGAAGCTAGACGAGTTGCAGCTGAACAAGAGGAACAAAATATTGTTCAATACAGCAGTGAATCAGATGATACACCGCAAGTAACGCCAAGTGTTCAAACAACAAATGTAGCAAGTGGTAACATAGGTACAATCATCGGTGCAGGTAAACGTTACATTGGAAATTCTCGATATAAATGGGGCGGCGGACGCTCACAATCAGATATTAGTAAAGGCTTGTTTGATTGTTCCGGTTTTGTCTCATGGGCTTTCGGTCAAGGCGGAGTTAGTGTCCCTGCCAGTACAGGCGCTTTAGCTGGAACGGGAACGAAAGTATCGACAAGTGATATGCAACCAGGAGATATCGTTTTCTTTGACACAAATGGGACAAATGGACATGTTGGAATTTACCTCGGTGGCGGAGAGTTCATTGGTGCACAATCATCAACAGGTGTCGCCAAAGCAAACATGAGCAGTGGCTACTGGGCAGATTACTTTAGCGGTCACGTACGTCGAATCGTTAAATAATAAAATAAGCAAGCCAAAGCTTTTACTCAGACTTTATGAGTAAAAGCTTTTTTTATGGATAATCTGCTTTATTTTGGGTATGTTCACATGGTTATCCGTACGTTCGCACCCAAAATTAAGATCTCGTATACAACTACAATGGGGTTCATAAGTAAGATCAAAATATTACCCCATAATCTCGTATCATGATATTAAGAGGTATTATAAGAAAACTATCTATTATTCATCGTCTGAAAAAAAATGAGTTAATAGGTTTAAGATTTGAAGCCATTTTTTGTGTAATAATTTAGTCATCTTCATGATTAGTATTTTCCTTTCTATCGTAAAAGAAATAAAGGTTTAGGTAATCACAAACACGGAAATATACTATTAAAGAGGAGGGCTAACATGTTTAATATGCATTTGCATGTCACGAGTTGGTTGCTTGGAATCATCTTATTTATCGTAACTTGGATCTTATACAACAAAGGGAAAACTCAAGTTGCGAATGTCATCCATAATGTTAATCGAATTATTTTCTTAGTTATTTTGTATTCTGGTTTTATGCTATTGTATCGCTATACACAAGCGCCAGTGTGGTCAGATTATGGGGTGGAGGTAATTGTAAAAGGAGTTGCAGGTATCTGGCTAATTGTTGTGATGGAATGGTTTTTGCACCGCTATAAAAAAGGTGTTGCATACAAAGGGCTTGTGGTCCAATTTATCTTTATGCTTGCTATTGTCCTTATTCTTGGCTTTGGTCGCTTACCTTGGGGATTTTTACCGTAAAAGTGTAATGAACGACTATAATACAATATGTGCTAGAATTGAAAAGGTGAGTCGCTCAAAAGCGACTCACCTTTTATTTATCTATGCTATTATTGAATTTTTGAATTTGAGAAGAATAAGGCAATGGTGCCTGGTCCTGAATGTGCACCAATAGTTGAGCCGACCATTCGAATTTGAACATCTTTTACTTTAAAGCGTGTTTTAATCATCTCAGCTAATTGATTTGCTGTCTCTAATGCGTCACCATGACTAATCCCAATTGTTTGATTTTTAAAATCAGTTCCTCGTTCTTCCATAATGTCGAGCATACGTTGGAAAACTTTTTTTGAACCTCTCACTTTCTCAATGGGAACTAGTTTGCCATCATCAACATGAAGAACAGGTTTGATTTTTAATAGTGTTCCAATAAAAGCAGCCGATTTACTGACACGTCCTCCACGATATAAATACTCCAGATCATCAACCGTAAATATATGTTCCATATGATCGGCATAATATTGTGCAGTTGCGGTAATCTCTTCGAGTGATTTATTTTCTTGCGCTAATTGAGCGGCTTTTAAGACGACAAGTCCACCACCAAATGAAGCGCATTTTGTATCAATTATTTTTAATTGCCAATCTGGATAGGCTTCTTGCACTTCTTGGGCCGCAATGGTTGCTGATTGATATGTTCCAGACAATTCAGAAGAGAAGGCAATATATAAAGATGGCTGTCCTTTTTTGGCATATGTTGTAAAGAGCTTTTTAAAGTCTTCTGGGGCAACTTGTGATGTTTTTAGTGTTTTTCCATTTCGCATTTCATCATAAACTGTTTTTGCAGAAATCTCTTTACCATCTAAATAGTTTTTTCCATCCATTATGACCGTTAAGCTAACATGCTCAATATTATATTTTTCATAATCCTCAGAGGTTAAATCACTAGCAGAGTCGGCAATTATTTGAACGTTCATAACAAAATCCCTCCAGTTATTCTTAAAATTAAAAAATGATTGCATAATGATTACTTCTAGTTTATAGTTAGCGATGATATTCGTCAAAGATTATTTTCATTTTTCAAAAAAGATTCTTAAAAATTACTGTGATAAAATGGACTAAAGTTAATATTAGTTGGTTAAAATTACTTTAATGGTACATTAGGATGGGAGGAAGTACATTAATGTTTCTTTTTGAAGCCAAACGAATTTTTATTGTTATATTTGGTGCATTAATAAATGCTGTGGCATTAAATTTTTTCTTCATAAGTGCTGATGTTTATGCGAGTGGGTTTACTGGTTTGGCACAACTATTAGCTACCTTCTCCTCTGAATATTTAAATATTACTTTTATTAGTACAGGTATTTGGTTACTTATTTTAAACATTCCCGTTGGTTTATTAGGGTGGTTTAAAGTTGGACGTCATTTCACGCTCTATAGTATTTTATCTGTTTTAGCAACAACTGCTTTTTTAGAATTACTTCCAGTGTTAACTATATCTAATGATATTATGCTAAATGCTGTGTTTGGTGGTGTGATTGGCGGTTTTGGGGTAGGAATTACGCTAAAATGGGGGGCATCAACTGGTGGATCTGATATTCTGGCGATGGTGATATCTCGCGTTAAGGATAAGCCGATAGGAAGTTACTTGATGATTATCAATGGTGTGATCATTTTCCTTGCGGGTGTACTTAATGAACCTGAAAATGCTTTGTATACTCTGTTAGCGCTCTATGTTACTACCCGTGTTATTGATACCGTCCATACACGTTATGAGAAGGTAACGGCCATGATCGTGACTAAAAAGACTGATGAATTACAAGATGCTATTCATAAAAAGGTTACTCGTGGCATGACAATACTACCAGCACGAGGTGCATATACAAAAGAGGACAAATCGATGCTTGTAATTGTTATTACACGTTATGAGCTATATGATTTAGAACGAATCATTAATGAGGTTGATCCTGAAGCTTTTACAAATGTAGTTGAGACAGCAGGGATATTTGGCTTTTTTAGAAAAGATAGCAATTAAATTAAATGTTAGTAAATTAAAGATGAATAGATAAGTCTCTTTTAAGAAAACAGATGTAGGAAATGTTCAAACAAACTACATCTGTTTTTATTAGTTGTGATTTTATTGCAGCGTGTGTTGCTTGTAAAATGTGTGAGTTGATTGCAAATTGCGGAAGTTGATTGTAAATCGAGAAAGTTGATTGCAAATCGGAGAAGTTGATTGCAAATCGAGAAAGTTGATTGCAAGTTATAAAAGTTGAACATAAATTAAAAGAGGGGCTAGCCAAATAGCCCCTCTTTTCTATACTTAATATCCGTGTTCTTCCATAATAGCTTCTACCTTTGGTATCAAGGTATCCCACTCGATGTCAGATTTCTTATTTACTGTTATGAAGAATTGATAACCGAATACGTTATCGACTTCTTCAAGCTTCATGAGCTGATTGAGTACATCATAGTCACTGGATTGGCCTGGCATTACAGAGATGCTTGCATCTCCAGGGAAAATTTGTGTATTTGATATGAATTTCATTGCATTTGGATTTGGTGTTGCTTCAGAAATAACCGTCATGACCATCCTCCTTTTGATATTATCAACACAAGTCTAGCAAATTGTTTGGATAGATTAAAGTGATAAAGCTAAATCATGACACTTTATCTTAATCTATCGATTAAAACGTACTGGTGATTACTTAAGTTTTAGGTAATCTTCAATAAAGAGGGCAACACCATCTGCTTGGTTTGTTGCTGTTTCATATTTAGCGATCCCTTTTAATTGATCAATAGCATTTCCCATTGCAACACCTACGTCAGCATATTCGATCATTTCTAGGTCGTTGTCTTCATCACCAAAAGCCATCACATGACTAGGTTCGATGTGGAAATAATGTGCGATTCGATCTAAGGCAATCCCTTTATTCATCCCTTTGCGGACAATTTCTATCATATGCCAGGGTGCGCCCCAATTACGATGTTCGATAACAGAAGCGTGATCTCGAGTAAGGTTTTGACGTATTTCCTCAACTTGCTCTTCATCAGGATAGATGATTAATGAGGTGGGATCTTCATTTAATTGATTTTTAAGGCTGCCTATCCGAATCGGATTTTCCTCTCGATCAATATGAAAAATATCCAACAGCTCTTTATCGTAATGATTAATGTAGATATCGCCAAGGACCTCAGCCATCACATTACGAACATCTAGATCATAGCACGTTTGAATGATTTCTTTTGCTGTTCGAATCGGAAGTGGGCTATGTAAGACATCCCATTTTGAATCTGCTGGGTGGTGTAAATAAGCCCCGTTAAAATTAATCATTGGTGTATCAAGGTTAAGCTCTTCATAGTAATCAAGGCTGGCTCGGTGAGGGCGACCTGTTGCAATGACAACGATATGTCCGGCCTCTCGGGCTTTTTGAAGGACTTGTTTTGATTTGTCTGAAATTGTTTTTTCATCAGTTAATAAAGTACCATCAAGATCTAATGCGATTAAATGTTTTTTGTGATTCATTTTAAATCTCCCCTATCTATCTAATACACTAGTTTAAAGAAGTTTAATTGACCTGTAAAGAGTTAAATTACTTCTAGTTTGATAAATAAAGGGAATCTTTTGCAATATTCAATAAATATCGTTATGCTAATCTTATAACTCTGACCAAAATAGAAGATAGGATGATGAACGTGATTCAAGTTGAACGTGTAATGTGGGATGGGATTCCTGCTTTAATCTGTGTTAAGGATATACTTCATGATTCGGTTCTCCCCACTGTGACCTATTTACATGGATTTACAGGAGCGAAGGAAGACAATCTCTCAATTGGTTACTTGCTTGCTGAACAAGGTTTTCGAGTGATTCTGCCTGATGCTTATCTACATGGAGAACGTGAAAATAGCGATTCTGCTCATTTGGAACTTCACTTTTTTGAGATTATTCAAAAAAATATAACGGATTTGAAAATTATTTATGATCAACTAAATAACTTACATTTAATTGAAAATAAATCTTTTACACTGGCAGGGACGAGTATGGGAGGAATTACAACAGCCGCTGCCTTAACGTGTTATCCATGGATTTCACAAGCAGGAATTATGATGGGAACCGCAATGTTACATACTTTTTCCGAAGCATTGATTAGACAAACCGAGGAAAAGGGTGTTGAGTTACCATTATCTAAGCAAGAGCTGATGAACATGCTTGATAGCTTAAAGCAGTATGATCTTTCAATAAATACAGAAAAAATACAAAATCGACCACTATTTATTTGGCATGGGGAAGAAGATCGGGTAGTGCCATACCATCACGCCAAAACCTTTTATGATCAATTACAAGGTGATCTATCGTATGGTAATACGATCACATTTGTCAATGAAAAACAGACAGGACACAAGGTTACACGCCAAGCAAGATTAGCGCTGGTAGATTGGATCGCCCAGTCAATCGCATGATTATTTTTAGGTTTATCTAGTATGAGATCTTTTCGAACGGGTGAATGTTTTAAACGCACAATTCGTTAAGTTAGTGAATTTGAACTGTTGGAAGATTTACTTTATTTTTTAAACAATTTTGTTTAAAATAAGGATATAATGAGTTACTATTAGAAAAAGGGAGTGAAATCTAATGGATGAAGCATTACAAGAAAATTTACTCGGTGCTTTGGAGAATGTTATTGATCCAGAGCTCGGGATTGATATTGTTAATCTAGGCCTTGTTTATGGCGTTGAACTAAATGAGGAAGGGACAGCGATTGTCACGATGACATTAACAGCTATGGGATGTCCACTGGCTGGACACATTGAAGCAGATGTCAAAGGGGCACTATCCGACCTACCAGAAGTAAAAGATACAGAGGTGAATATCATTTGGTCACCACCATGGTCTAAAGATCGGATGTCACGCTATGCAAAAATTGCTCTAGGTATTCCTGATTAATTAATTGCTTAGATCATAAAAATGCCGGATGAAGATAGAAGGTGAATGATGCTATCATTCAAACCTTGGTCTCATCCGGATTTATTTTTATTATGGAAGAACTTGTTTTCCTAATTAACTGTACATAGAACAGCTGGACAGTTTTCACAGTTAATTTCTTTTTTCAAGTAGTCAAGCTGTTGAATGGTAATTCGTCCATGGTGCATTTGGATGATATCTTTTTGCTTTAAAGCATTTAACATCCGATTAACGGATTCTCTTGATGTTGCACAAAAATTAGCAATCTCTTGATTCGTCAATTGGATATCGATTAGGATGCCGTCAGCTACTTTCTTGCCATAACTATTTGATAGACGAATTAAAGTTGAATAGAGCGCCCCTTTCTTTCCATATAGAAGCAGATCGCGAAATTTAGTCTGATTCTTACGATGCTGAAGATTGGCAAATCTTAAAAATTCAATCATGGCATTTGGATTATCGCTCATTTCTTCGAGCAACTTTTTTTGATTAAAGACAGCAACTTCTCCCGATTCTGTTATTTTTCCATCAACCAAATAATTGGTGGGCAGTTCCCCGTTAATGAATTCACCAATTAAGTCGTTCGGGCCACAAAATCTTAAAGTTAGCTCACGTCCTTCAGACGATGTTTTACCAAGCAATATTTTCCCTGAGACAATCACATATAGATCTTTGACAGCTTCCCCTTGACGAAAAAGAAAGGTGTTTTTTTGGATTGGCATAAAGTAATCAGGTTTCGATAAATAATTGTTTAATTCAACGGGTAGTTGATTAATTTTTGTTAATCTGCGCATATCAAACACCCCCCAATGAGTTTGTCCCAAAAGCTGTCTACCAATTAAAGGATCAAAAAGGCAACCGATCCAGCAATAAAGCAGTAAATAGAAAAATAGACTAAATTGCCTCGAGCCATAATATTCATAAACCAACGAAGTGAAAAGTACGTTGCGATTCCGGCAGTTATGAATGAGATTAGATAAATCGGCCACTGTGAGATGAATTGTTCGGAAAGCAAGCTGTCCACTGATAAAATGAATGAGCCTAAACTAACAGGAATAAAAAGCAAGAATGAGAATCGTAAGGCTGTTTTTTGCTTCATTCCAAGTAACATTGCAGCTACTAGCGTTGCACCAGATCGACTAATGCCTGGAATAAGTGCAACAGCTTGAGCTAGTCCAACGATAATTGCATCTTTTACTGTTAGTTCCCCCTCAGTTTTTCGACCTCGCAAATTACGAATAATCCATAGAGCAATCCCAGTGACAATCAGTGAAATACCCACCATTTTTGCTGTACTAAATGTTTCACCGATTACATCCTCGAATAAAACACCCAAAACACCAGCAGGAATCGTAGCGATTATTAAATAAACAATAAAATCAAATTCTTGCTTTCCTGATGGGTCTTTTTTAAAAAGATACTTAATTCCTTTTGTTGCGAGGCGGACAATATCATCCCAGTAAATGATTATAATCGCAATCAGTGAGGCAAAGTGTAATAATATTTCAAAAGATAAATCTGTTCCTTTTAAATTAAATAGATCTTGAATCATTACCAAATGACCACTGGATGAGATCGGAATGGGTTCAGTAAACCCCTGAACAAATCCTAAGAAAATGTATTGCATAATTAAAATCAGTTGATCTAAAAATGTCATCTTTTTTCCTCCATTATTTGATTAAATAATCACGTCATAAATATTTAGGCATAGGCTAATGATGAGAAAGGGAGGGATCTCTATGCAAGATCATATTTATGATTTATGTAAGCAACATATGAATCAACATGTATTACTTCAGACAACAACTGGCGAACAAATTGATGGTATTATCATGAATCTTGATGATGAAAATGTTTATGTAGCGGTGCCGTCGAGTTCAGATGGAATGCAAGCAGAGAACAGGCAGTATAATCCGTATGGAGGGGGGCCATCATACCCGCCGAGACCACGCCCGCCTTATGGAGGGGGTTCACCTTATCCGCCTTATCCACCATATGGTCCTGGCTCACCTTATCCACCGTACCCAGGTCCATACCCGCCATATGGTCCGGGTTCACATCATGGATCAGGATCATATAATCAACTTGTTATTCCATTAGCAGCTTTAGCTGCATTAACTGTTTTGCCGTTGCTCTGATTATATACCTCTTGCTTAAACGAGCAAGAGGTCATTTTCATTTCAACTTGATTAATGTTATGCTATTATTCTAAAATTTAAGACAAAAAAATAAATGAGAAAAACACTATCCCTCATTAAATAAAGGCTGACATTAATGTTCTTCCTTAATGTAGCCTTCACCAACAAAGAGCGCAATTAAACTGAAAATACTGCCCATTAATATCACAGGCCATATCTTAAATTCATAGCCTCCCATACTGGTTAAAACATATCCTAAAACTAAACTGATGGCAAAAGACCATAATATTGTTATGATAAATCGCATGACTTCACCTCTAGATATTAAATATTCTCTATCTTTCTATTTTATCAAATGTAGCAGGAAAATGGAATCATTTTAAGTTTACTTAAAATGATTAGCTTTCTTAAATATGGAAAAAGTACTCTGTACCTTAATAAATGAAATAGGATACAGAATGGGCTCACCAGTGAAACGAGTTTAATCGGACTCATTTTTTGAGCAAATTATTATCTCTTGGATCCTAAAAAAGTTAGCAGAGCTATTTGCTTATTGAGAAATTAAAACAAATAACTGTTTTCGAAACTGTCAGTACTGGTTATAGCCCAGTTTATAGATGAACAAATTTCACCAATAAATTACCTATCATATCTGACATCTACATAGACTTGGAAAGTGTCCTGAAAATATGAACAGGATTTTGAACTAAGCTAAGTGGGAGTCGCATAATAGCTTGATAAAAAGATTTTTTAAATCATTACTGTTTCATATGGTTTATCTAGAAATTATTTTAAATATTCGTTTAAAGAACTTGATTATCTAAACATAATGCCTTATATTAGTACCAAGTGCTAAAATAAGTGATAATAGATAGATGAGTGAGGAGTAATGAAGATGGCGACTGGAATTATTGGTGTTGGGCATTATCTGCCTGAATATATCTTAACAAATAAAGATTTAGAAAAAATGGTTGATACAACGGATGAATGGATTAGAACTCGAACTGGAATTGAGACACGTCATATTGCAAAAGCAAAGGAAGAAACATCTGATATGGCGTATCAGGCAGCATTAAATGCTTTAGAACATGCTGATTTAAAAGCTGATCAACTCGACATGATTTTGGTTGCGACAGTGACTGCTGATCAAACCTTCCCGTCAGTCGCTTGTCAACTACAAGCAAGGTTGGGAGCGACTCAGGCTAGTGCGATGGATGTGGGTGCAGCGTGTTCTGGTTTTATTTATGGCATCATAACGGCAAAGCATTTTATTGATAGCGGTATGTATAAAAACATTCTAGTCATTGGAGCTGAAAAGCTATCTAAAATTACCGATTGGTCTGATCGTAATACTTGTGTACTATTTGGAGACGGTGCAGGTGCAGCGATTGTTAGTGAGGTAAGTGAAGGCAAAGGGATTTTATCATATGAGCTTGGTGCCGATGGAACAGGTGGAGCTTCTCTTCATCAAGATGACAATAAAATTCGCATGAACGGCCGAGAGGTTTTTAAATTTGCAGTTAGACAAATGCCTGAGTCAGCTGAAAAGGTAGTTGAAAAGGCAGGATTTGAAAAGTCGGATGTTGACTATTTGGTCCCACATCAAGCTAATGTTCGAATCATGGAAGCAGCTCGCGAGCGTTTAGGGATTGCTAAAGAGAAAATGTCTTATACAGTTAATAAATATGGAAATACTTCAGCAGCCTCGATCCCCATTTCCTTATCAGAAGACGTTCGTGAAGGAAAGATAAAAGATCAAGATTTAATTGTGCTTGTTGGATTTGGCGGTGGCTTAACCTGGGGAGCGATGACATTGCGTTGGGGTAGATAATTTAAAACTGTTGTAAGTAGCGAATAAAGGAGGATAAAATAATGGTGCGAAATCGAGTTGTTGTAACCGGTATGGGAGCAGTAACACCACTTGGAGCAACAAAAGATCAATTATGGGAAAATTTAATTGCTGGAAAATCAGGAATTGATTTTATTACAAAAGTGAACAGAGATGATTTTCCTGTCAAAGTTGCAGGTGAAATTAAAGATTGGGATCCGCAATTATATATCGATAAAAAAGAAACAAAAAGAATGGATTTATTTACTCAATATGCTGTTGGTGCGGCTAAAATGGCAGTAGAAGATGCCGGCTTAAACATCGATGATCAAAATGCTGACAAAGTAGGTGTTTGGGTTGGATCAGGTATTGGTGGGCTGGAAACTTATGAAGAGCAATTTCGGAAATTTTTAGCTAAAGGTTATCGTCGTGTCAGTCCATTTTTTGTCCCGATGTTGATACCAGATATGGCTGCAGGTCAAATCTCGATTCAATTAGGTGCCAAAGGAATCAACTCTTGTACTGTTACGGCATGTGCAACAGGTACAAATTCGATAGGTGATGCATTTAAAGTGATCGAACGAGGGGATGCAGAGGCAATGATTACGGGTGGAGCTGAAGCCCCACTAACGAATATGGCTTTTGCAGGATTTTCAACAGCGAGAGCCTTATCCTTTAATGAAGACCCGCAAACAGCAAGTCGTCCTTTTGACAAAGACCGAGATGGGTTTGTTATGGGAGAAGGTGCAGGAATTCTTGTGTTAGAGTCATTAGACTCAGCATTGGCTAGAGGAGCTGATATTTATGCTGAAATCGTTGGCTATGGCTCGACAGGTGATGCTTATCATATTACAGCTCCTGCTCCTGAAGGCGAAGGAGCTCAGCGAGCAATGAAACAAGCGATTGAAGATGCTGATTTGAAACCTGATCAGATTGATTATATTAATGCCCATGGGACGAGTACTCCATTCAATGACAAATTTGAGACGACTGTTATTAAAGCTGTTTTCCAAGCACATGCTAATGAATTATTGATTTCATCAACGAAATCAATGACGGGTCACTTGTTAGGGGCAGCAGGTGGTGTCGAAGCAATTGCTGCCATAAAAGCGATTGAAACAGGTATTGTACCGCCGACGATAAATTATCAAACCCCTGATCCCGAGTGCGATTTAGATTATGTTCCAAATGAAGCACGCAGAAAAACAATTGATGTTGCATTATCAAATTCTCTTGGTTTTGGCGGGCATAACGCAACTTTAATCTTTAAAAAATATCTAGCCTAAATAGAAAGATCTGTCCAGAGGTGATCTCAAAAAGTTAGTGTGAAAATCTAGCTTATCGAGTGACTACCCATTCATGTGGCAGGTCTTTTTTTATGTGGATAGACATAGAGTATTTGTGAAGGGACAAGCTACTGGAGGTGTCTGAATGTTATTTTTAATTGGTTTTGGTTTAACAGTTGCAGGTGGTGTCATGCTGATTTTATATATGAATCTTGTTCCTGCGGGTTTAGGTTGGACAAGCTATTGGCGCTTTGTTTTAACACAAACAGAATGTCAGCTTTTCTTTGTTGGTATCTTATTAATGATACCTGGTTATTATCGCCTGTTAAAAAGAATCAAATGAATAAATATCATAAAAATGGTGATACTATTTTGTAAATATGACAAGTGAGGGCAGTTCAATGATCGTCATGAATGATGTTTGGGTAAATTGGTTTGAAGGTGAAGAAAACGGATATAATGTTTGTCCATTTTTTGAATGGCGAAAGCTAGATGAAATCCATTTAATCGACACTATTCCTGTTCTATATGTTGAAACAGAAGTATATCAATATATAGAAAATGACCTCGATGATTTACCCAGAAAACTGTTAGATATGATTAAAAACCGAACAATTGTAAAAGGAAAGGTATTAAAATATGCTGCAGTCGTAACAGATGGCAGAGGAGTTATTGCCTTTGATACAATGGATTATCATCTTCCATTGAAAAAGAGCCGCCTCATCCCTCGACATGAGCGGAGAGTTTTCCAACTGATTCGAACACAAGCTAAATTGAGCTTCCCAGTAAAAAGAAATCAACCTGATAAGACAGGTCATTTATTTTCGCCTGCACCAGAGGCTATGGTTGGTTTAATTAGACGAGAAAGGGAATTAAAGCAACTGACAATGCTTGTACTTGATCAATTATGGGAAGGGAAAAATTGTGATGAAATCCATTATTGGTTAACAGAATGGGAACCAGACCGATATAGCATGATTTGCAAACTATCGTTTAAATCGGCTTGGCAAAGGTTATATCAACATATTTATCAAGGATGGTCTAAAAAACATGAAGACTTTTGTCGTGAAATTGTTAAAGGTCATCTTTTATTTGAACAATTGTGGGAAAGAGCCAATCAAACTAATGATGATATTGCCATGAAAAGAATAAAATAACCAGTCAGTAGCTTCCATTCACTGACTGGTTATTTTTAATATTATTTGCGTTTTTTTACTCTTCCAAGTCCAACGGCTTTCTTTGCTTTTGCAAGTGTTTTATTAGCAACCATACTTGCTTTTTCTGCACCATGATCAAGAATATCATCTAATTCCTGTGTATTAATAATGTCATAGTAACGTTCTTGAATCGGCTTTAACACTTCAATAACAGCATCAGCAACCTCTTGCTTAAATTGTCCATAACCGACATCTTGATATTTTTCTTCTATTTGATCTAAAGTTTGGTTCGTGCAACTCGCTAAAATGGTCATTAAATTACTAATACCTGCTTTTTCTTTTGGATCAAAGCGAATGACTCCCTCTGAATCAGTCATTGCACTTTTTATTTTTTTCTCAATTCTTTTGGGTTCATCCAACATATAAACAGTTGCTTTTTGATTGTCATCAGATTTACTCATCTTCTTTGTTGGTTCTTGAAGAGACATAATTCGCGCGCCAACATCTGATACTCTGATATCAGGAATGGTAAAAATGTCATTATACTTTCGATTAAAGCGTTCTGCTAAATCTCTTGTTAATTCTAAATGTTGTTTTTGATCATTGCCAACAGGGACGAGATTTGTATTATAAAGCAAAATATCGGCAGCCATTAAGGGAGGATAAGTTAATAACGCTGCTGATACGGCTTCTTTTCCAACTGATTTGTCTTTAAATTGGGTCATTCGCTCAAGCTCACCGATGTAACTTTGGGTTTGCATGATCCAGCATAATTGAGTATGGGCAGGCACTTCAGATTGAATAAAAAGTGTTGCCTTTTCATGATCAATACCACTTGCTAAATAAAGCGCAGCTAATGAGCGAATATTCTCTCTTAACTTTAATCGATCTTGAGGAACAGTAATCGCATGTTCATCAACGATACAAAAATAACAATGATAATCAGATTGTAAATCAACAAATTGCTTCATTGCTCCTAAATAATTTCCTAGGGTTAGCGACCCACTGGGTTGAATGCCTGAAAAAATGGTTTCCATTTTATTCACCTTTCCTTTTCTTCTTTAAATGATGATTGAAAATAAAAAAACTCATTGTCCGATTATGGTTGAGGGACGAATGAACCGCGGTGCCACCCTGCTTATCTCGGAAAATGAGATCACTTTAAAATCAGATAACGTTTGATCAGAACGGTATGTTAAAACATACATGCTCGAAAGCCCCAATTTCATCATATCTTGGTATCTGTTTTCAGCAGCCAGATTCTCTAATAAACCAGTGGACATGAATCCTACACTTTTTCATCGCAATCATATAATTAATCATATTATAATCAATTACTACAAGATAGGCAAGAGCCATTCCTTTACTCTTCCCTGTAATCGACTGATTGGCTAATAGAGTTATTCTACTTTCACCTCTATCGATAGACTTCATGAATAACTCGTGAGATAAGTTTGTTCTGTCGATTAACCTCTATTAACAATTTGATTAAGGACCGTAAGGATAGAGCATTAAGTATGGCAACGTAACAAATGGGGGCTTTACCCTAACACGAATAATCAACAATCGTAAGTATGACATCTGAGACAAGCTACGATCTATTGTTCAAAGCGGATGACTTTAAAAACTTGAAAATCATGTTACAATAGACCAATAGTAGTTAAATAATGAAGGTAAGCTTGAAAGGATTTTTTATAATGAAAATTGAACTAACTGATCGAGCTTTAAAGTGGTTTAAAGAAGAGTATGGTGTACAGGAAGACGAATATATTAAATTTTTCCCACAGATTTATGGAAGTAGTCCAGTGCAAGATAATTTTGCCCTAGCCTTTCGTAAAGTGGACCAACCCATTGATAAAGGTGTAATCATAGAGAAAGAACAAGTGCGTCTTCTTGTTGAGCAGGATGATTTATGGTTTTTTGATGGTCATAATCTAAAGATAGATTACTTAGCTGATGAAGATGAAGTTATTTTCGATTATCAGAAATAGTTAACTTAAGAGCAGTATTAAAATGGTCTTAAAATAAAACACAGCAAACTTTTAAGTTTTATGGTTGCTGTGTTTTTCGATTTGATTCTAACAAGGTACTTTAATTAAATTTTACGATTGAATAAGTAGACAAGTCAGCTATCTATTGTGAAAATCATTCACTGTTTTTTGAAAGTAAATGATTATTTATACATTGTGAATAATAATAGTGTATATTTAGTGATTTTGAATTATTTTCTCTATTCCCTGTGTCACTTGGCATAGGATATTTGACTGAAAATTAATATATTTTTGAATATTATCTAATTTTGCGATTAATATTGCATTTATATAACGAATCCAATATAATTCACCTTATGCAATTCTATGGTGTCTATTTTTGAAGATTTGTGAATTTCTTTTTGATATTTTGTTTATATAGGCGATCTTATCTTAAAGTTTTCTTAAAAAATTCACACACTATTTTTACCCTTTATGAGGATAGAGTTTTAGCTAAGAAGCGGTTTTTAGGGAGCTAATGTTTTACGTTCAAAGTATAAGATAAACTAACATAGGTGTGCTTGAAGTGTTACATGATTATTTAATCATGTAACACTTCGCTAAGAAACTGCATGACGTTTGTTCAAGAAGTGATACTAACCTATGGGGTTGTTTCGCAAAAAGACGAGCGAATGCGATTTTTTTAATCGTGCGTTAACTTTTTGTATATGATGAACTACTTTGTTTACTGTTTTTACTGATGGATGAGTTATGAAAGAGAAGGAGCGAGTAAGAGTGAAAACTGAAAAGCTTTTAGAGATCAAGCATTTGAATACCTCCTTTCGGATTCGAGATGATTATTATGCGGCTGTTGACGATGTCTCATTAAGTGTGAATAAGAATGAAGTCTTAGCCATTGTAGGGGAATCTGGATCAGGAAAAAGTGCATTAGCTTTTTCCATTATGCGCCTACACAATCGAGCGAAAACAGAAGGAGAAATTTTATTTAAAGGGGAAGATGTCGTGGGGATGTCTTCTTCACGTCTGAATCAGGTGAGAGGAAAAGACATGGCGATGATTTTCCAAGACCCGTTAACGGCTTTGAATCCATTAATGACGGTGGAAGAACAGATTGGTGAAGCCCTCTACCTACATGATAAAAGACTGGGGAATAAAGAACGACGCCGTAAGGTGATTGACTTATTAAATCAAGTCGGTATTCCTCGCCCAGACTATGTCGTTGATCAATTCCCTCATGAATTATCGGGTGGGATGCGGCAGCGTGTGATGATTGCGATTGCGATTTCCAATGATCCTGAATTATTAATTGCCGATGAGCCAACGACCGCCTTGGATGTGACGATCCAGGCCCAGATTCTTGATTTGATCCGAAACTTAAAGGAGAACATGGACGCCGGTATTATTTTAATTACTCACGATTTAGGGGTCGTGGCTGAAATGGCAGATCGGGTGGCTGTGATGTATGCAGGGGAACTGGTCGAAGTGGCCACTGTGGAAACCTTGTTTGATAACCCACAACATCCTTATACACGCTCTTTATTAAATTCGGTTCCTAATACCCATCAAAAACAGGGGAAATTACATGTGATTCAAGGGATTGTCCCTTCCTTAGCTCATTTACCTCGAACAGGCTGTCGGTTTAAGGCACGAATTCCTTGGGTTGAGGAGACAGCTCATGAAGCTGATCCCGTTTTACACGAAATAGCGCCCGATCATTGGGTGCGTTGTACGTGCTATAAGCATTTTCATTTTCCCGACATAGAGGAGGTTGAGACAAGTGGCCTTTCTTGAGATTAACGATTTACACGTTCATTTCCCCATTCGAGGCGGTCTCCTGAATCGAAAGATTGATTCAGTTCGAGCGGTTGACGGGATTTCCTTTCAAATCGAAGAAGGTAAAACCTATGGTCTCGTTGGTGAATCCGGTTCAGGTAAAACGACAACCGGTCGAGCCATTATTGGTTTAAATGAGATTACATCTGGTCAAGTCCTGTTTCAGGGGACGGACTTAGCCGATAAAAAGAATAAAAAATTAGATTTCAGAAAAGATATTCAAATGATCTTTCAAGATCCCTATTCTTCTTTGAACCCAAAGAAACGGGTGTTAGATATCGTGGCTGAACCGTTACGGAACTATGAAAAACTAACGAAAAAAGAAGAAGTGATCCGGGTTGCGGACTTGCTTGAAAAGGTCGGGCTTTCAGAAGAAGCGATTTATAAATACCCACACCAATTTTCAGGGGGACAGCGGCAACGCATTGGGATTGCCCGAGCGATCGCTTTAAAGCCTAAGTTGATTATCGCCGATGAACCGGTTTCTGCCCTTGATGTGTCTGTGCAAGCCCAAGTGTTAAATTTCATGCGGGATATTCAAGAGGAACTCAATTTAACTTATTTATTTATTAGCCATGATTTAGGCATTGTGAAACACATGAGCGATCAGATCGGCATCATGTATAAAGGGCGTTATGTTGAGGAAGGGACAACAGAAGATATCTTCACCCAGCCCCAACATATTTATACGAAGCGCTTAGTGGCGGCTATTCCAGATATTAATCCAAAAAATAGAGCAAAGCAAAAGACTTTTAGAGAAGATGTTCAAAAAGAATATGAACAGTCCTATCATGATTATTTCGATGAAGAGGGCTTGGCTTATCCTTTACGTCGCCAATCAGAAACCCATCTCGTTGCTTTGCCGGAGAGAGGGTGACTTAACGATGTGGAAGTTTATTGTGAGACGATTGATGATTACACTACCTCAGATTCTGTTACTCAGTGTCTTGGTTTTTCTCATGGCACAGTTGATGCCGGGAGATGCTTTAACCGGGTTAGTCGATCCTAACTTAGACCCGGCAACGATTGCTGAACAACGGGAACGTCTGGGTTTAAATGATCCTTGGCACGTTCAGTATATTGATTGGATAGGCAATGCCTTACAAGGCGATTTAGGGCAATCCTTTCGGTTTAAAGTGGATGTGACCACTTTGATTGGTCAACGATTGAATAATACGGTGTGGCTGTCTTTATTAACTTTAATTTTTACCTATTTGATTGCTATTCCATTGGGGATTACGAGTGGCCGCTACAATGATTCCCTTCGGGATCAAATGATTACAGGCTATACGTACATTGGATTTGCGACCCCCTTATTTATCTTTGCCTTAGTGATTTTGTGGATTTTTGGTTTTAATTTCGGTTGGTTCCCAACGGGATCAAGTGTCGGTCCGGGCTTAACTCCCGGTACCTTGCCTTATATCGTCAGTCGCTTGCATCATTTGATGTTACCGGCTTTATCGATGGCCCTGATTACAACCGTTAATACGGTGCAATATTTACGTAATGAAATCATTGATACCAAACAGAAAGATTTTATTTTGACCGCTCGAGCGAAAGGGGCTTCAGAGTCTCGTGTTTACAATCGCCATGTCTTTAGAAACTCACTGTTACCGATTGCTGCTTTATTCGGCTTTGAGATTACCGGCTTAATTGGAGGAACGGTCTTTATTGAAACGATTTATAGTTACCCAGGTATGGGGCTTCTCTTTATGGAGTCGATCACGCAACGTGATTATAGTGTGGTAACCGCCGTCGTTTTACTATTCGGTGTCGCCTCAATCTTAGGAGCGTTATTATCTGATATTATCTTAAGCCTTGTTGATCCAAGAATTCGAATTAAGTAATCGAGAAAGGAGTGAGATCCATGGCAGAAACTAATGTAGACGTAGATGTAAAAAAAGAAAAGAAAGCCAACAAAAGTCAGAGTGGGTTAACGATTCTTTGGCGCGAAATTGTTCGTGATAAATTAGCGTTAGTGTCCTTAATCTTTTTTGTGACTATTACCGTGGTTGTTTTTACAATCTCAGGTGTTTTAGATTTAGATCAAATTGTTCGGGTTGATTTATTGTCCATTCACCAAGCACCGAACAACGAATTTTGGTTAGGAACCGATTATGGGGGACGTGATGTCTTTGGTCAATTGATCGTGGGGACACGGAACTCTTTATGGATTGGATTTATTGTTACCTTCTTAACCGGAATGATTGGCGTGATCTTTGGATTAGTAGCCGGTTATTTTGGGGGGCATGTCGATAACATCATGATGCGGGTTCTTGATTTCTTTCAAATCTTACCGTTTCTGATGATCGTAATTGTCTTTGTCGCAATTGTGCCGAGTTATAGTACAATGGCCTTTTCACTGATCATGACCGCCTTTTTATGGATGGGGATTGCCCGGTTAGTTCGGTCAAAAGCCTTGCAAGAACGGGAGTTAGATTATGCCCAAGCGTCCAAGACCTTGGGGACCCCGCAGTGGAAGATCATGTTTGGGCAAGTGCTGCCAAATTTAAGTTCGTTAATCATCGTGACGATGACATTGAATTTGGCAGCTAATATTGGGTTAGAGTCAGGCTTATCCTTTCTGGGCTTTGGCTTTCCAGAGTCAACACCGAGCTTAGGGACGTTATTAAGCTATGCGCGAAACCCACAAACCTTAGAATACCGCTGGTGGATTTGGTTACCCGCAGCGATTCTGATTTTCTTATTAATGCTTAGCGTTCGAAACGTTGGAGAAGCGTTAAAACGGGCGACAGATGCCCGTCAACGTCGAGGCTAATTATTCTAATTGAATAATGTTAATAAGAATTGGACAAAGTGTGCATATATAAAAAGATCGTACACTTAAATCATACTTTTAGGGGAGGCATACAAGATGAGAAAAACTTATCTAAAAAAGATACTAGCTACTTTGATGCTAGTTATGCTACTAGCTTTAGCAGCTTGTGGCGGTGGCGAATCAGACGATGATGTTTATTCCATCGATGATTTTGAACAGATTAAAACAAATGAAGGAGAAGCAATTGATGGTGGAACGATTACGTTTGGTATCGTTGCAGATTCAGCATTTGAAGGAACATTGAATTTCAACTTTTATTCTGCTAAACCTGATGCCAAAATTATCGAATGGTTTGATGAATCACTTTTAAGTGTTGATGAGAACTATAATTTTACACAAGATGGAGCCGCTACTTATGAGGTTAATGAGGAAGAAGGCTCAATTACACTTACCATTCGTGATGATGTGAACTGGCATGATGGTGAGCCTGTCAAAGCTGAGGATTGGGCCTATGCTTATGAAGTTATTGGTCATCCAGATTATGATGGTGTTCGCTATGGTGATGATTTTACCATTATTGAAGGGATGGAGGCTTATCATGATGGAGAAGCCGATACCATCTCAGGTATTGAAGTGCATGATGAAAAGTCATTAACTATCACTTATGATCAATTCACACCATCATTATTAGCAAGTGGTATTTGGTCATATGCATTACCCAAACACGTTTTTTCCGAATATGACGTAGCTGATATGTCCTCATCGGATCTAGTACGTGAAGAACCGATTGGTATGGGACCATTTAAAGTGGAATCAATTGTACCAGGTGAGTCTGTTACTATGGTCAAGAATGAGGATTACTGGAGAGGTGAACCTACTCTTGATGGAGTAGATGTTCGTGTGGTTAATCCGAATGTTGTTGTACAATCGATTGAGAATGGAGAAGTTGATTTAGTTGATTCATTCCCAACTGATCAATATCCTGATAATGAAGATTTATCAAATGTTGAATATTTAGGTGATATTGATCTGGCTTATACGTATATCGGCTTTAAACATGGTACATGGGAAGATGGTGAAGTAAAGCCTGACCCTGATGCGAAAATGGCTGATGTCAATTTACGCCGTGCAATGTGGCATGCGGTTGATAATAATACCGTTGGTGACCAATTCTATAATGGATTGCGTTGGAATGCGACAACTTTAATTCCACCTTCTCATCCAGATTATCATGATGAAACGATCGAAGCACCAACTTATGACCCAGAGTTAGCTAATGAAATTTTAGATGAAGCCGGTTATATTGATGTTAATGAAGATGGGTTCCGTGAAGATCCAGATGGAAATGAATTAGTGATTAATTTTGCTTCCATGTCTGGTGGGGATACTGCTGAACCATTAGCCCAATATTATATGCAAGCATGGGAAGAAGTCGGTTTAAACGTTCAACTATTGGAAGGACGTTTACAAGAAATGAATACATTCTATGATCGGATCGAAGCTGATGATCCTGATATTGATGTATACCAAGGTGCTTGGGGAGTAGCATCTGATGTGGATCCATCAGGATTATATGGCCGAAACTCTGCCTTTAATTATACCCGCTATGCAAGTGAAGAGAATGATCAATTACTAGCTGAAGGTGTTTCTGAAGAAGCTTTTGATCAAGAATATCGTCAAGACGTGTATAGCGAATGGCAAGAGCTTATGGTTGAAGAAATCCCAGTTTTCCCAACCCTTTATCGTGCTATTTTAGTTCCAGTTAATAATCGTATTCAAAATTATGCCGTTGATTTTGATGAATCAACAGGTATTTATCGCTATGAACTAGCGGTTACACAAGAGGAACCATTTATAGCGGAATAATCAATAAAACCTCAATAAGGTCATTACTTATTGAGGTTTTATTATTTTTTTCTTTCATAGTACTTTTTGTCGTAAAATAAGTTTTTTTCTATCATTTTTGTTGGTTTTCTTATATAATGAACAATATGTGACAAACTATAGCAAGATAAAAGTGGTTAGCTTTATCAATTACTGGAGGTATAGGTTATGAAGAAGCATCAGAGTATAGGTTGGTTATTAGCAGGTATTATGTTAATGAGCTTTTTGTTTAACCAACCGATCATCATGGCTGAAGAAGCAAATCAAGAATTATTGGTTTCTAGAAATCATGCAACAAAAGACACTCAGATTAAAGTTTTTGAACAAATACGTAATATGGCCCGATTTACATATGACTCTGGTTATCATTTTGAATATCCAGATGCCGTTAGAGGGATTTATTTGACCGGACACTCAGCAGGAGGCTCACGTTTTCAGTCATTATTAGACTTAGTTAATTCAACAGAATTAAATACGATGGTCATTGATATAAAAGACGATTTTGGTAATTTAACATATCAACCTGATCAAGATTCACCTTTTTATGATATTTCAAAACCTTATATAGATGATCCAGTTAAAATGATGGAAGTATTAGAGGAAAATGAAATTTATCCAATTGCAAGAATCGTTGTGTTTAAGGATAGTGTTCTCGCCGAAAATAATCCAGAACTTTCCTTCCTTGAAAATGGTGAAGTGTGGGTTAATAATCGTGGAGAAGCTTTTGTAAATCCATATATGAAAGAAGTTTGGGAGTACAATTTAGATATTGCCAAGGAGGCCATTGAGTTAGGTTTCCAAGACATTCAGTTTGATTATGTTCGATTTCCAGAAGGATTTGAGAATAGGGATGAGGATCTAGAATATTCACAAGGTGACTATGAGGATGCGGATATTACTGGCGTGAAAAAACGTGTGGAAGCAGTGACTGATTTTGTTGCCTATGCTCACGAAGAGCTGGAAAATTACAATATTGATTTATCAGTTGATATATTCGGTTATGCCGTAACCGTTGAAGAAACGCCAGGTATTGGTCAGAATTTCTCTAGAATATCGGAAAATGTTGATGTTATTTCCTCAATGATTTATCCAAGTCATTGGACGCCACATTTTGGTATTGATAATCCTGATCAAGAGCCTTATCGCTTAGTTGATGAATATAGTAAGCTAGAGAATGAAATTTTAGATCAATTAGACAATCGCCCCATTTCTCGCCCGTGGATTCAAGACTTTGAAGCACCTTGGCTATATAGTGGTCCTACTTTTAGTTATGGTGTAGAAGAAATAGAGGATCAAATACGTGCGTTAAATGAAAATGGAATTGATGAATTTCTAGTATGGAATGCTGGTAATGAGTATACAAAAGGTGTCGATTATACACCATTAGATTAAGCCAGTTTAAAAGCTTCTTGTACTGCTTAATTTCAGAAGTTAGCTTACTTGCTTTAAAGCTAACTTCTGAATACAGTACTATTCTGTTAAAAGAAGGAGCTTTTTTATTTTTTATGAGTTTATTTGCTTAAATTCCAGACTATTGACCAAAATAAGAAGGTAAATCCGATTTCACAAATAGATGATCATTCGTTATAATAATTAAGCTTCATCAAACGGAACTTCAATCAGTGGAAGTACTTCGACGCCAATTATTTCGATGGGGGGCAAGGTACCCCTAGAACGCCGCGAACTTAGTCTGTCTCTTTCCCAATACCCACTGGTTGGAACAAGGGCTCAGAATAAGCAAGACACTTATTCTTGCACGATCAAAAAAAATAAAAAATTTTATTGATGATAGTATAAGTAAAAGGATGGCATTCGCCATAAAGACTTGGCGGTAAGCCAAGTTTTTCTAACCTTGTAAATGCTCCGTAGTTTACCTTAGTGCGGTTATACGTCCCATCGTAGGTACTGATTTGTGTGACCAACGGGGTGTTTGCTGTGAGGTTGACGGACGGTTATCTGTGATAAAACGAGAAAGGGTGGAAACCTTGAATTGGTTTGAAAAATTAAATGAATATTTTCCAGTAGAAGAAATGAAATCGAAGGAACATATGGAATTATTACTAGAAGAAAAAAGTGATGTTTATTATAAAGATGAAGGATCAGAACATGTCTTAATGTATGCTGAATTTAAAGAATTCATTTTTATTGATTATTTGTATGTGGCACCGAGTGCAAGAGGAAAAGGTCTAGGACATCAGTTAATTGAAAAACTAAAAGGAAAAGAAAAATCAATTATTCTAGAAGTTGAGCAAGTTGATTATCAGGATAGTGATACATCAAAAAGGCTTAACTTTTATCAAAGAGAAGGATTTAAGCATGCTAAATCAATTGGCTACAACCGCCGTTCATTAGCAACAGATCAAGATAGTCCTTTAGAAATTTTATTTTGGTCTCCAACAAATGCAGATGAAGAAAAAATCTATGCTCAGATGCATCGGATGTATGAGGACATTCACACTTATAAAGATGAACAATTGTATGGTCAGTCTTATCAAGAAGCAGAAGAGGTTTTATCATTTGATCAAAGCAGAGATGTAGAAGATATATTTGAAGGCTTAAAAGAAAAGCAATAATGGGTAAAATAGACTTGGTGATATGAGGAAGTGAGTGTCACTTTTTTCAATTGATCATCAACCAGTCCTTACTAATTGAGAAAATCTTTTTAATTTTTAACAAAAATAAAGTTTGAAAATAATTGTATAAGGGAATAACATGTAAAGAAACACATTTGTGAGTAGTAAATGTGTAAATTGTTTGTAAATATGTATAAGGGTCTATCGAAAAGGTACAATATATAGTATACTGGTAATTAGTTATTAAATTATAGTTATTGTAATTTGATAAAACTAAAAAATTGTTAAAAATTTAAATTTATATATTTATGAGGAGTGAAGTCAAATGGTTACACTTTATACCTCACCAAGCTGTACATCTTGTCGGAAAGCAAAAGCATGGTTAGAAGAACATGAAATTCCTTATCACGAAAGAAATATTTTCTCCGATACGTTGTCTATTGATGAGATTAAGGAAATTCTACGGATGACAGAGGATGGGACAGACGAGATCATATCAACACGATCTAAAGCTTTTCAAAAATTAGAGGTCGACATTGATCAGATGTCGTTGAAGAATTTAATTGAAACAATCCAAGAGAATCCTGGTATCTTACGCCGGCCGATTATTCTTGATGAGAAAAGATTACAAGTAGGATATAATGAAGATGAAATCAGAAGATTCTTACCACGTAAAGTGAGAAATCTGCAATTACTTGAGGCACAAAAAATGGTGAACTAATTCTCACAATTAAATCGTAAAACGCAACCTTTTTAAGCTAGGTTGTGTTTTTTCGTGGTTAAACTTAGTTAAAACAGGTGACAATGTGGATAAAATAAGTTAAAATAGATATTTGATATTGATATATATAATTTAATATTTTATGCTTAGTCCATGCTTAATTAGGGTAAAGTATCATATAGATAAATTGAATGGTGGTGGACCTTTTCGAAGGGGGGAGAAGCTGAATGGAAATAGAAAGAATCAATGAAAATACAGTTAAATTTTATATTTCTTATATGGACATTGAAGATCGTGGATTTAATCGTGAAGAAATTTGGTATAATCGCGAGCGTAGTGAGCAGCTTTTCTGGCAAGTCATGGATGAAGCTGGCGATGAAGAAACCTTTGATATGGAAGGGCCACTGTGGATTCAAGTTCAAGCGATGGAAAAGGGCTTAGAAATTACAGTCACTAAAGCACAGCTTTCCAAAGATGGTCAAAATTTAGAATTACCTATTGATTCTTCCAATCTCGATGAGCAATTAAATGATAAGCTGGAGGATTTATTAGATATTCAAATGAATAAAGACTCTGATAAAGAAGATCAACAAACAGAAGATGAGGATTTCGCCCGCTTAATTCATTATACATTTGTCTTTGATGACTTTGAAGATGTTATTCAATTAAGCCATCGAATAGGGTCAGACAAGGGGATTGAAAATGAATTATACTATTATAAGAATCAATATATCTTGATTCTAAAATTTGATGATAGTACTCTGGATGACTACGTTCAAGACAACTTACTCAGCATTATTTATGAGTTCGGAATTAACAAAAAAATCGCCATTCCAATCATTTTAGAATATGGAAAAGTCATTTTCTCGGAAAATGCCTTAGGACAGATTAAGCATTATTTTGAATAAGCTAAACATACTTGGCAAATAGCTAGGATTAGGCTCTGTCAAGTATGTTTTTTGTTTTGGCTAAAATAGTGTTGGTTAGAGATTAGGGAAGAAGAATTCAAAATGTGATCTTCTTTCTTTTTTTAATGAGTCAATATAAGCTAAATTTAGCAGGTTATTCACCAAGAAATCACGAATAGTGTATTATCAAAGAATAGGATGGTGAATTATGCTTCAAGCCGTTACAAGGAATGGTGACTACGTCATCCCCGCATTATTACCCCATGATCAAATCAACCAACTTAGGAAAAGTAAAATGCTGTTTTATTGCCCCGTATGTAAAAATAAGCTCATCATCAAAGCCGGTAGCAAAGTGATAGCTCACTTTGCCCATCAGTATTTTCATGAGTGCCCAAATCGAGCAGGCGGTGAGGGTATCTATCATGAACGTGGTAAGTTAGATTTATTTTCTTGGCTAAAAAGACAAGGCTATCATGTGAAACTGGAATATTATTTGCCAAAGATCAAACAAAGAGCAGACTTATTCATCAGCTTACCCAATAAAAGAATTGCCATTGAGTATCAATGTGCAACGATTCCATTGAAAGAGATTTTGAATCGAACAAAGGGCTATCAATCCATTGGTATCATCCCCCTTTGGTTCCTAGGTGGTCAACGAATGAATCGCTTAGGAAAACAAGGTTTGTATCTCACTCCGATTGAACAAAATTTCCTACACCAGACCTCTAATGATCAATTTCCTAAACTACTATTTTATTGTCCAGATACAAAACAAATTGCCCGTTATGATTTAATTTGTTTATCAGGGCAAAGGCGATCAATCGGACAACTTCAGTTTGTTCAAAGCAAAAAAATAACTTTAGTACAATTATTACAACCTCATAAGCTATTTATTTTTACCGAACAGTGGCTGTCAGAGAAAAGGCGTTTTAGACTCTATTTACCGAAAAGAACATACAGTCACGAACGCCAATTTAGGGAATGGCTTTACTTAAATCAATTAATTCCATCATTACTATCAAGTTGGGTTGGCTTACCTGTACCTGGTCAATGGATGATGAAAGTTCCGATTTGGACATGGCAGGCTCGATTATGTTATGATTTTTTTAATAAACAATCTTATTTTACGCTTGAACAATTGCAGAAATTTATGCAACCCTATCGAAAAAATATCAACTCCCAATTTCCATTGATACAGAAAGGGGAGGATAAGGATCCTGTTTTGAATTATTTAAATTATTTTATTCTCGGTGGGAAAATTATTAGGGAGCATGAAGTCTACTCAGTAAAAGGGAAGATTGGACAATATCAATCGGTAGAACAAGCGATAAGAAATGATCAATTTATCCAAGTCAATTTAAAAAAACGACTGTATCAACATCTTTAAAAAGATGAAAATGAGGTATAATAGATAAAGAATTTTCACACAATTAAACAGGAATTTGGTTTGATTACGTAGAAAAGATACAGAGGAAATTTTATAAATGATAAGAGGAGGCACTAATATTGTCAACGGAAGCTAGTAAATTAAAAACGAGAGATCAAATAGTTGAAGAAAAAACATGGCGATTAGAAGATATTTTTGCGACAGATGAAGCCTGGGAAGAAGAGAGAAAGCAAATTGCTGAATCGCTTGAGAAATTTGTTGATTTTAATGGAACCTTAGCTAATTCTGCCGATCAGTTATATCAATTGTTACAATTAGAGGATCAGATTTCAGAGCGAATAGGTAAACTTTATACGTATGCACATATGCGTTATGACCAAGATACAACGAATAATTTTTATCAAGGATTAAATGCTAAAGCACAGTCGCTGTATGCACAAGCAGCGAGCGCAATGAGTTTTATTGTTCCAGAAATTTTGAGCATTGATGCTGATAAATTACAAAAATTTGTCGAAGAGAAACCGGAACTAGAGCTATATGATAAAGCATTAAATGAGATTACTCGTCAAGCCGATCACATTTTATCAGAAAAAGAAGAGGCATTAGTTGCACAAATGAGTGAAGTCATCAATAGCTCATCACAAACCTTTAGTTTACTTAATAATGCTGATCTAACTTTTCCAATGGTTAAAGATGAAGAAGGAAAAGAAACTGAGTTGACTCACGGGCGTTACATTAACTTCTTAAGAGCAGCCAAACAATCAGTACGCCGTGATGCGTTTACAGCGATGCACCAAACCTATCAGACATTTATTAATACTTTTGCGTCGACTTTATCTGGCCAAGTAAAAAAGGATAATGCTATTGCAAAAATTCGCAATTATCAATCGGCTCGTGCGTCAGCATTAGATCGAAATAATATTCCTGAGACTGTTTATGATAATTTAGTTGAAGCAGTAAATGATCGTTTAGATCTTTTGCATCGTTATGTTAAACTACGGAAAAAATTGTTAGGTTTAGATGAAATGCATATGTATGATATGTATACACCGCTCATTAAAGATGTAAACTTCAAATATACTTATGAAGAAGCACAGGAAGTTTTAATTGCTGGACTTGCTCCACTAGGTGAAGAGTATATTGAGCGTCTGAAAGAAGGCTTTACTAATCGTTGGGTCGATGTGGAAGAAAATAAAGGAAAACGGAGTGGTGCGTATTCTTCAGGTGCTTATGGAACCAATCCATATATTTTGATGAATTGGCAGGATAATTTAAATAATGTCTTTACACTGGCTCATGAATTCGGGCATTCCTTACATAGCTACTATACACGTGAAAATCAACCTTATCGCTATGGTGACTATTCTATTTTTGTGGCTGAAGTAGCTTCGACGTGTAATGAAGCTTTGTTAAATGAATACTTAATTAATAAAACGGAAGATCCAAAAGAGAAACTCTACTTATTAAATCATTTCTTAGATGGTTTCCGCGGGACAGTTTTTCGCCAAACGATGTTTGCTGAGTTTGAACATTTGATCCATCAATTAGATCAAGATGGTGAGGCCTTAACACCTGATACGTTAACAACTCACTATTATGAATTAAATAAAAAGTATTATGGTAATGATGTTATTCAGGACGAAGAAATCGGATTTGAATGGGCACGAATCCCACATTTTTATCTCAATTATTATGTTTACCAATATGCAACAGGTAACTCGGCTGCTCAGGCACTTGCTGTACAGATATTATCGGAAGGGAAACCAGCGATTGATCGTTACTTTGGCTTCTTAAAAGCAGGAAGCAGTGATTATCCAATCGAAGTGTTGAAACAAGCTGGTGTAGATATGACCGAAAAGGCACCGATTTTACAAGCATTGGATATTTTTGAAGAAAAGCTTAATGAGATGGAAGCTCTCTTTGAAGACATGAACCAAGAGTAAATAAAGGGGTTTAAAACCTGCTATTTAAAATAAACAAATTTGACTTTATTTTTAGAGTAGAAAAAAATCTTATAATCAGCCGATTTGTAAGAAGAGAAAAAAGCGTGATGTTAAAACCATTAGATGATTTTAGCATTTCACGCTTTTTTTGTCCCCTATGTAATATGAAAGTTAATCGACCATTATCGAATATAATAGTCGATTATTTGAATCCCTTAAAAGTATGGCGATGAAATAAAGAGTTCAACGCATAATAAATGGTGGTAAACAGAAGTGGTAATGTTATGAAGAGTGGAGCAATTCTCATTAATCCAAACAAGTTGAGGACGATCGCAGTTACAAATAGAATTAACAATAGAAGTAAGCGAACCGCTTTATTCATAATCACACCCACTTTCCTTTAAGTTTGCCCTTTAATTGATCGTATACTCTAGGTCAATTAAATCCTTGCTTATTTCATTTATATGGTTTTGAATAATGAAATATAATATGAAATTTGAGTTGATCGTATTCATTTTCAACGAGCTGTTTCTGAGTATAGCTGAGGTTTACCCATTCGAATACAGTCGAAGTTAGACAGAAATCACTGAGGTTGACTATAAATTACACAAGTATTCAGAGATAAAGAACAAAAGCGCAGAGCGCCCGTTCAGCAACATACGATCTGCGCCCATGTATCATGGGTGAATCGATGTTGCCACGCAAAGTGGCGGTTTTAATCGATCATTTCTAGCATAGGGGATGAAGGAAAATATCCTCATCATGTATCAGGAGTCTGTCGACGTTAGATGGCAAGTCTGATTTTAGTTGATTACCAGCCGATGTTAACTTTCGCCACAGGCATAAGTGCGACTATGGTTCTGACTACGCCTTCGGCTTGTCAGTCAACAAGTCTTCTTTATCGAGTCGTGAGCAGAGGGAAGCCTGAGCTAGTTGCTGAGCACTCGGAGCTGGACGTGGCTATACTTCCGCACATAGTTAGCCACAATCCCTATGCTATAAAAAAAGGAGCTTGTCAAATAGCTCCCTTCAATTATTTGTTATAGTGCCAATAAAAATCTTTATCAATCTGAACTTGGCTGACAATTTGTTTTAATTGTAACTTCTTCATTTCTCTGTCTGCTTTTTTTAGTGACCAATCATATATAATTGCAATTTCATTTGAACTTATAAAACGATAATATGAAATAAAATCTTCTATATCCGGTTTGTTGAATGGTTTAATATCTTTTTGTAAAAGCGTTGTTAAGACTTTAACATAAATATCATAACCGTAAGAACCAGATATTTTTAAACCCTCATCCTCTTCTGATTCACTAAAAAAGACTATTGATGGTGTTTGATCAATTTCCATCTCCTTTGAAACCTTTAAGTCACATTGTAGAGCTTTTCTAGCACTATTTGAATGTAGGTCCCTTTTAAATTCCTCAACATCGAGGTTTGCTTCTGAAGCAATTTGGATTAATCCCTCGTCAATTGAAATATCTGCATGACTTAAAAATAACCTTTCTTGAACTTTATGAAGGTAGCGTCTACCAGCTTTTGTCCCTTGAAGCTCAGCCGCCTTAATCGCAAATAAGATATCCGCTGGGTATTTTATTGAGTTTTCGATTAAAGGTTGGCGCTCAGTGCACCTCCCTTTTTGTCGATTAACTTTATTTGCTAGCTGTTGAAGCTTGTCAGGGTTGTCGATCATTTGCTGGTTTATTTTCAATAATTTGCTATATAATATCGGACGAATGGTAAAAAAACGACCGTATTCAAGTTGTAATTTTTTAATATAAGGATTAAGCGCCCAAGACTTGGAGCAAATTGGATCAATGAATAAATATATTTCAATAGGTTTTTTTAGAAGATCAAAGTAGCTACACTGGACCCTTTTAGTACGGCTGTTTAGATCAAAATAAGGTTCAGTTTGTTTAAAGCTCAAATCGATTCTCCTTTCTTCTCTCTTTGATATCAACTTAAAATTATAATTCTTATTTATACAAACATTGTATCAAGGACTGCTATGATAGGGCAACTGATACGCTTTAACGGTTAGAAATACCAGCTTATGATTCAAGAGATTGATAAAAACGGGCTATTTTATTTGGCGTATTCTTCTTTGAAATATGATATGTTTTCAATAGCTCGGCGAGCACTTGATTAGCTTGTTCCTTACTATTCGCTTCTACTTCAAGTTCATAATCAATCCTATTATTATAATTGCTTTTATCTAGAACAATAACGGTATTGAGGTAATTGACTTCAATGCGTTTAGTTTTAAGCTTTCCACCATATTTAAGTTCTTCACGCTTAACATTTAATTCATTTAATTGTCGTTCAACTTTAGGGACTGGTGTTGTTTGATTATTGAGCCATAATCGTAAGGTTTCACTTGAAATCATTTCATGCGTTTCTAGAAGCCCCTCTTGATGAGGTTGTTTAAGTGTCAAGACATGATGACCATTTTTCTCGCGAATCCTTAAAGCAGCTCCTTTATCCTTTAAAGCAAAATTTTCTGTTTCGAAATAGTAATTGATTTGGTTTTTTGGTTTAATCTTGGTATGATTTAGATGTTCACAGAGTATATCATATTCTTTTTTTGTTAAAAGGTTTTTCGATTCATACTCCATTTCTTGACTCATCATTTAACAGCTCCTTTTTTTACTGAGAAGAAGAGTGATCATCGCTCTTGTACGTCAAGGAGTAATTAAGGAGCGATTGATATTGAATAGTATAATTCATTTTATGAGCAAAAGTCGAGAAATCTCCATCGAAAAAATGAGTTCCTATGATACAATAAAATAAAGGTGGTGCAATAATGGGGAAAAATATCAATTGGTCAACATTCTTAGCGCCTTATCAACAGGCTGTTGATGAACTTAAAGTGAAACTACGAGGAATGCGGAAACAGTATGAGATAGAAGTGAAGCATTCCCCGATTGAACTTGTGACTGGGCGTGTTAAACCGATCTCAAGTATTTTAGATAAAGCTAATCGAAAGGGTATTCCAATTAGTGAAATTGAAAATATGATACAAGATATAGGTGGGGTCCGAATAGTCTGTCAATTTGTCGATGATATTTATACCATTGTTGAGTTATTACGTGCAAGGCATGATTTTGAAATTATAGAGGAAAAGGATTACTTAAAACATAAGAAATCAAGTGGTTATCGTTCTTACCATGTTGTTGTTCGCTACCCGGTTGCAACCATTAAAGGGGAAAAGTTTGTCTTAATAGAAATTCAAATTCGTACATTGGCAATGAATTTCTGGGCGATAAATGAACACTCATTAAATTATAAATACAGTGGGGAAATCCCAGTAGACATTCAAAAAAGATTACAGCGAGCAGCAGAAGCTGCATTTCAATTAGATGAAGAAATGGCTAAAATTAAAGATGAAGTTCAAGAAGCACAATGGATTTTTCATCAACATAAAAGCAATACTCATAAAAAAGGTGGCCGATAGGGCATGAAATTCTATGTTGCGTCAAAAGGTGATCATAAATCAAATATGATTAAATCAATTATTGAACAGTATTTATTGGATTTTGATTTGGTTCTGAGTAAAGAAGAGCCTGACTTAGTGATCTCAGTAGGGGGAGATGGAACGTTTCTCCATACTGTACATGATTACTTCCATCGTTTGCAGGAAACAGCATTTATTGGTTTACATACAGGGCATTTAGGTTTCTATGCAGATTGGTTGCCAGAAGAGGTTGAAAAGCTTGTCATTGAAATTTCTAAGAAAAAATTTGAAATTAAAGAATACCCTTTATTGTCGATGAGTATTTTTTATCAAAATCAACAAGAACCTGTTGAGTATTTGGCTTTAAATGAAGCGACGATAAAAAGGATAGAAGGATCCGTTGTTCTTGACGTGAAAATAAATGGGCAGCCGTTCGAACGCTTTCGTGGTGATGGTCTATGTGTATCAACACCTTCTGGAAGTACAGCCTATAATAAAGCGTTGGGTGGGGCGATTGTTCATCCTTCATTATCAACAATGCAAATTACCGAAATGTCTTCAATCAATAATCGCGTGTTCCGAACGATTGGTTCACCACTTATTTTGCCAAGTCATCATGTTTGTCAATTTGTGCCTGTGAATCCTGATCAAAGTTTTTTAATCACAATTGATCATGTTACAAAGAGTGTGGAAAATGTGGTTGCACTTGAGTACGCAGTTGCCAAGCAAAAGATTCGTTTTGCAAGATTTCAGCCTTTCCCTTTTTGGAAAAGAGTTCATGATTCATTTATTTCAGATGAACGGTAATATGATATAGAAAGGTGTCGAATAAGATTTGAAATGGCTTGTTTCCGAAGCGGAGGATCATATGATACTCCGTGATTTTTTACGAAATATTGTGGGCTTGTCTCGAAATATGATTAAGATATTAAAGTTTGATGGCGGACAAATTTTAGTTAATAATGAATTAGTCAATGTTCGCACCCGGCTAGTAGCAGGTGATCAAGTAAAGGTTATTTTTCCTGCGGAGAAACGGGCTCCAAGTTTGAATTCAGAGAAGATTAAATTGGATATCGTCTATGAAGATGATTTTTTGTTAGTTATAAATAAACCTGCGAAGAAGGCAGTCATGCCATCTATGACTTATCCAAAAGGAACCATTGCCAATGGTTTAATTGCTTACTATGATCAGTTTGGACTCGATTATACCGTTCATATTGTAACGAGGTTAGATCGTGACACTTCAGGTTTAATGTTGATTGCTAAACAACAATTTAGTCATAGTTTGCTTCATAATATTGAGCTTGATCGTCATTATCAAGCTTTGGTTCATGGTAAACTTCTCGAAAAAAGTGGGATTATTGATGCTCCGATCGGCAGAAAACCAGGTTCAATTATTGCTAGAGCTGTTAGAGAGGATGGCAAGCAAGCTATCACTCATTACCAAGTTGTTCGACATATTAAAGAAGGTACTATTGTTGATATTCAATTGGAAACGGGAAGAACACATCAAATTCGTGTCCATTTTGCTCATTTAGGGCACCCCTTATGGGGGGATGATTTATATGGTGGTCCGATTCAACGGATAGATCGGCAAGCCCTGCACTGTGTCTCATTAGCGTTCACTCATCCAATCACTAAAGAAAAACTGTGTTTTCATTCAGAATGGCCAGAGGATATAGCAGTGCTTGTCTAACCTGTTCAGCAAACCTCGTCGGTGAGGAGACAGTGCCATAAATAAGAGCGAATCATGCGGGTTTGATCTTGAATTGAGCAGGAAAGTATACGAATAAGGAAAATTGCACTAATATGAATTTAATTTATAGTTATTAACTGCCTAACATTTTGAATCATTCGGAGTTTCCCTTGTTGTGGTTTACTCGCGCTACCGAATAGAATTAGGGCTCAGAATAAGAAAATCACTTATTCTTGCGATGTAAATGGCTCTGTAGTTTTCCTTAGTGCGGTTACTCACCTTATCAAAAGGATTTGGGGGATGGGGTTCAGAATAAAAAAGACACTTATTCTTGCGATGTAAATGCTCCATAGTTTTCCTTAGTGTGGTTGCTCGCTCCATCGAAGACACTTGCGGTTACTTATCTCATCAAAAAGATTTTGCTGGGGTTTTAGCGTGGGGAGAGTATGTGGGTGATGATGCTTAAGTTTGATTAATCCAAAATACCGTTATCCGATCGAACATCATTAGATTGGATAACGGTTTGCTTTCATTTTAATTATATTGATGAAATTTTTCTAGTTGAAGGGGATGTTGTGAATCAACGGTGACGATCGTTTCCTCAGGTAATTGAAAAGCAGCTAATTTATTTCCAAAAGCACAGCCAAGGTCGATATTGATCGTTTTGTTTAAAATACGAGGTTCTAAAACAGGAGTATGCCCATAAATGATCCAGTTAGAACCTGAATAGTGTTTAGCCCAATCCCGTCGAATCGGACGTCCATCTGGATGTTTCTCACCCGATACATCACCATATAATACAAATGAGCGCACTTTTTTATCATAACGTCCGATGTATTCGGCTCTAATGCCAGCATGAGCTATAACGGCATTTATTTCAGGTAATTGCAAGTAAAGTTCTGCTTGCTCATAGAGGGTAATGAACTTTTTTCGAATCAGCTGCTGTTTATCTTTTTCTAAACGATTAAGTTCGGCTACAGTTGTCTCGAGTCCATGTTGAATTTGAACGTTATTTCCTAGGAAATAACGATATAATTTATTACAATGATTACCTGGAATATAACGTGCTATTTTATCTTCATGAACCAATTGATAAATGAGATTGATTGTATTTAAAGAATCAGGACCACGATCCGTTATATCACCTAAAAAAATAAGTTGGCGTTTTTCTGGGTGAAAATAGTTGTTGCCATTATGTTGATAACCAAGCTTATTCATTAAAGATGTACACTCATTTAAGCATCCGTGAACATCACCAATAATATCTACTTTCATTTTAAAATCCTCCTAGAATCGTGTTATAGTTATTTTACCATGCGTTACTGGTTCGATGCATTAAGATGTGTATAATAAATAGAGCAGGGTATAGCAATAATACCATGGGAAATTTTGAATAGGGTGAAGTGGTGTATTTAAAATGGATGTACTTTAGACGTTTTGGAGGGATTTATGATGAAGGACTTAGAAATACATGCCAAAAAATTAATTAATGATGCCATAGAGGAAGCTTTATTAAATGAAGAAATAAGTCGTTTTAGGGTGGAGTTTTTAAAGATTCATCCTTATGATCAATCAGAGTTTTTTGAAGCACAAAATGAAGAAATTAGGCACTTGATCTATTCATACTTATCCCCGGCTGAAATGGCCAATGTCATTGAGCATGTTGAAGGGGAAAAGTCTAGTGATTTTATTGTAGAAATGAACCCTACTTATGCTGCTCAAATTTTAGCCGAATTAGCGACTGACGATGCCGTTGATATCTTAAATGATTTAGATAAGAACAAAGTGGCTAGTTATTTAACGATTATGCCAAAGGATGCAGCTGCTGAAATTAAAGCCTTGTTGCATTATGAAGAAAAAACTGCCGGTAGTATTATGACAACAGAATTTGTTGTTGTAACAACAGACATGACGGTAAAAGAAGCGATGCGTCACTTACGAAAAGAAGCTTCAGAAGCTGAAACGATTTACTATATTTATGTGATCGATCATGACCAACATTTAGTTGGTGTTATTTCATTACGTGAACTAATTATTGCTGAAGGATCTCATACGATAAACGAGATTGTTAATGAACATGTGGTTTCCGTTGCTGTTGGTGATGATCAGGAAGATATCGCTCAAATGATGCGTGATTATGACTTTCTAGCTTTACCTGTTATTGATTTTCAAAATCATTTGTTAGGGATTATTACTGTCGATGATATCATGGATGTTATGGAAGAAGAAGCCAGTGATGATTACTCCAAACTTGCTGGGGTTGATGTTGCTGATTCTGCAGATCAGAATCCATTTATAGCCGCTAAGAAACGCTTGCCTTGGTTAATTATTTTGTTGTTTTTAGGGTTATTCACAGCAAGCATTATTGCACGTTTTGAAGCCACATTAGAACAAGTCGCCTTACTAGCTATATTTATCCCACTAATCGCAGGGATGGCTGGTAACACAGGAACACAATCATTAGCTGTTGCTGTTCGAGGGATCGCAACAGGTGAATTCCAAAAGCAAGGTTTGTTAAAAACGATTATCCGTGAATCTATTACAGGATTAATTACTGGTGTAACATGTGGATTAGCGATTTGGCTTATTATTTTTGTTTGGCAAGGAACGTTGTTCTTAGGCTTTTTGGTTGGTTTGTCTATTGCTGCAACATTATTAGTCGCAACGATATCAGGTGCACTTGTGCCCCTTTTGATGCACCATTTCAACATTGATCCAGCTGTAGCTTCTGGACCGTTTATTACAACAATCAATGATATTATCTCAATCACCATTTATTTTGGAATGGCAACGATGTTTATGCAATTTTTAATTTAATTTATACAAGTGGACAAGTTTTTTGAGATAGAATTTCACCAAGGTTGGTAAAATGATTTGTCCATAAAACCATAATATTATGCTGCAAGGCGTCATTTAGAAAAATAGCTTTAAAAATCCAACTGAATTCTTGATCCAAAAGATAAGAGGTCTTTTTAATCTCTTTTGTAAAAGGAATGAATGAGGAAAGTGGAAGAGGGTTGCTAGGCTTCAATCTGTCGATCAGAAATATGTTGTATTTTTAGTTAAGTTTCGGTAATATAGTATCAGGTACTAATAACAAGATATAAAATGCCGGGAGGTTAATTAAATGAATTTTTCTTTAGAAGATAAAACATATGTGATTATGGGAGTTGCAAATAAAAGAAGCTTAGCATGGGGAATTGCTAAAGCATTAGATGAAGCAGGTGCTCGTCTAATCTTTACTTATGCAAGTGAAAGATTTGAAAAGTCGGTTAAGCAATTGGCTGAAACACTCAAAAGGCAAGATTCGCTCTTTTATGAGTGTGATGTATCAAATGATCGATCGCTTGCTGAAGCTTTTGCCCAGATTAAGACGGACGTGAATACGATTCATGGTATAGCACATTGTATCGCCTTTGCCCAAAGAGAGGATTTAAAAGGTGAATTTATGAATACCTCACGCGAGGGCTTTTCAGTTGCCCATGATATCAGTGCTTATTCATTGGTGGCAGTAGCACGTGAAGCGGAACCGTTAATGAGCGAGGGAGGAAGTCTTGTTACTCTGACTTACTTAGGTGGTGAACGTGTTGTACAAAACTATAATATTATGGGTGTGGCAAAAGCGAGCCTTGATGCTAGCATGAGGTATCTTGCAAATGATTTAGGGAAGAAGAATATTCGTGTCAATGCGATCTCAGCTGGTCCGATTCGTACATTATCAGCCAAAGGTGTCGGCGATTTCAACACGATCTTAAAGGAAATTGAAGCAAAAGCACCCCTGCGTCGAACTGTTACACAAGAAGAAGTCGGTTCAACCGCTTATTATTTATTAAGTGAGTTATCACAAGGTGTAACCGGAGAAATTATTCATGTTGATTCAGGCTATAATATACTAGGTTTATCATAAAACGAGCATTCTTGCTCGTTTTTTTTGTTTAGCAAATGCTTTGTCACCTTGCTTATTATGGTTACTCATCCTATCAAAAAGATTGATCTGTTGCTTAACTCGTATCTTTGTTTATTTTATTTGATATAGGTGATTGTCACGCTTTTTATCCTTCATTCATATAGTAAGTGGTGAGAGGAGGGAGTTCAGTGACTCAACGGCCTATGATGTATATTGAACAACCAGAGTTACCAGATCCTATTGCACCGATGCAACAGGAGTATCATTCAGCAAATCAGTTAGTATCTATACCTAAAGAGCAAAGGCTTAAGGAAAAGGGAAATGTCATTTATCAAGAACCAAGAGAAAATAGTATGACTGAAGAAACAGTGTCAAATGAAACTTCAGATGAACATTCAATCCAAACGTCATCACAAGTATTTGATCAAATGACAATGGAAGAGAAAATTGATTATTTAATCACCCCATCTAATTTTTTGCCAAAAATGAATTGCAAGATTTCAATAAAAAATATAAATTATCGAGGGAAGGTTTTAGCAAGAGAAGGTAATCAGATTGTCTTCGAAGAAAAGCGCTTAGCAAAAAGGCACTTATTTGATTTAGCAGATATTGATGAAATTAAGCTAATTGGCTTTTAAAAAATGATGATAGAAATTTCTATGAGCTTTATTCATTCCACTTTTGACCAATGTTTCCTTGGGCAGTAGATTTATATGTATACAGATGCAGCTTGTAAAAGTCACAAATAAACATCATGTGTTCACATGGAAAATTAAAAGGTTGCTAATAATCCAAATTTATTTATAAATCAAACGTCATTTAGCTATCCTTAAATAAAGGGATTAGGAAAATGAGCCTAAATTTAATTAAATTTCTTCAAAAAAAAGAGGTTCCCTTTTTGGAACCTCACCCTCATTTTATAGTGCACTGATTGCAGGTAAACAAGTGATATGACAGAAACATTCGACATTGACTGTAATACAAACTCCAGTTGCTGTTAAGTTAGCTGTGGCTTGGTCAGCTGGGCATCCTGGGCAAAGGTCAGTATCTGCTTCATCTCTTAGTAATTCAAGAACAGCACAATTGTTGTCGTTAATATTCTTTACTCGGAAATAGAAGCTGCCAAATACATTTCCGATGTCATCTACTGGAGCGCCAAAGCCTATAAATGGTGAACAATCTTTACAGTATAAAAGTACTGGAACAGTATCAAGATTACTTGGGCTAGGTGTTTCACCTAACAAGTTAGCAATCGATTGTTCACAGCTAGAATCACAACAATCATTAGCTATATTGTTTTGTGCATCAGCTATTTCTCGTAATACATCAGCCACGCAATTCCCTGACTTATATTTACTTCCACAAGACATAAGCATATTCCCCTTTCAAATAATTTAAACTTATTCAATCTCACTTATACCATATGTTAATTCAACTTGTTGGTGTGGGCAGGGAAAGGAAGACAATAATAAAAGCACGTTTTGGGTGACTGATCATAGACTAATAGCGACTTTATTCTTGTAAAAAAAGGAGTGTTAAATAAATGGCTGACCAAAAGAAAATAATTAAAGTAAACGAGCTAACGATTCAGGCAGAGAACGTTCACTTTGAACCGATTGTACGTGAAGGCCGTCCTGTATATGAAGGTCGACCTGTACATCCTTTATTTGGACGTCGCCCCCCAAGGGTTGAGCAAGCACAGACCACTCAGCAGGTACAGGCAGATCAGCAAGAGCAAAAACAAGAACCAGAAGTAGAAAAAGATACCAATGAAGAAACAGCTACAGAGGATCAAGTTCAGGAACAACCTGAACGACGTCCACCATTTTCATGGATTTAAGCATTTGACATAAAAAAATCCAAATGAATAAAAATCAAATGACATATAATTAGTTAAATACGGGTATAGTGAAGTAAGGAGGGATGGCCATGGGCTATATTCTACCAATCCAAAACTATCAATCACAATATTACCATGAACGTGTGACTCAGCCGGAGCGTGATCCAATCCCGATTGATCGACTTTACCCTAAAAGAATTGCATCCAGTTATCATGTTCCAACAAATCAGGAGAGATTATTAGCACAAGATGACGATGGCTATATAAACCAGAATGACGCATACAATCGATATCGAATGGCCATCCCAGAGCCAGTCAAGGATGTTTATGCAGACCTAACAGGAATTGGTGGTCGAATTAATATGTACGTATAAAAAAAGAGCCGTTTTTCACATTGTTTGAATGTGAGAGGTCAATGACTTTGTCATTGTAGATAGTGGGTTTTAGGGAAGTTAATAAAAATAAGTGACCAAAAAGTGACCAATTACAATATTGCATTAAACACATTAATAGCTTCTCTTTTGTCTTTTTTTGTCAAGTGACTATATCTATCTAGTGTCATTTTAATATCGCTATGCCCTAACTGTTCTTGGATAATTTTAAAATTAATCCCCTTACTAACCATGTATGATGCGCAAGTGTGTCTGAGTCCGTGGAAGGGCATTGTAGGTAAATTATGCTTGTTAATGATTTCTTTAAACGCTCTGCTTGTACTGCTTGGAAAAGTGGGGTATCCATCATCGTTAGTAAATAAAAGATTAATTTCTTTTCCTTCTTCGTCTAACAATGGATTCCATTCAATTCGGCTCATTTTAAATTTGCTGTGGTTAGTGTCATAAGTCTTTAGTTCTTTCATTAGTTCGGACGGTACATTTACTGTCCGTTCTTTTTTTGTTTTGGTGTCATCTAAAAAGAGTTTTTTGGACTCTGAATCATACTTTAATTGTTTATCAACTAAAATGGTATTGTTATTATAGTTTATGTTCTCTTTTCTGATTCCACAAATTTCAGCTAAGCGTAAGCCAGTCATTGCAGCGAGTTTTATTTGTATTTTGTATTTCGGATAAACATTATTTAATACTTTAAAAAGTTCTTTTAATTGTGCTTCATCATAAAAGTCCCTATCATACTCCCTTTTGTTTTTTAGTGGTTTCTCTACTGCTAGCATTGGATTATCTTTAATAACATCCCACTGAACAGCCTTATTAAATATGCTTCTTAATGTTATATATTTGTTCGGTAAATTCTTTTTATTGTCTTTTTTCTGCTCAGCAAAAAACTCCGCAATATGAAATGTTTTTATTTTCTTTATTTGCATATTTTCAAACTTATCTAATATGCCACCTTTTAAAGCCACTGCATAAGCATCTCTTGAGTTTACAGACAAATCAATCTTTATATAAATGTTCATCCAACGTTCAACAAACTTCCTGAAAGTTATGTTTTCAATGTTTGATTCATCTTCTTTTTTAGCCACTTCAATTTCAAAATCAGTCATAGCTTTTTTTACTGCCCTGTCGCTCATCGACTTCATGCGTACCGTTTTAGTGTGTCGTTTTCGTTTTCCAGTTATTTCACTATAACCTTGTTCTACAGTTATTTTTATTCGTGGTGTCCCATCTTTTAATGGAGCTAATTCTTCGTAACTAGCCATTTCTATCACCTCTTTTAATTGATTGAGGGGATAACTAGTCCCCTCGTTAAGAATATATGTTCTATTATTGATTAAAAAAATTATAGCACTACTAAGAAAATAAGAGACATTGTAATTGCTGTGATTAAAAATAACAAGCAACCACAACCACTATTGTTGTTATGGACTGATCTAGTTGTTTTGTTATAAACTTTGTTATAAGCAGCTTTTTTAGGGTCTTTAACCCAGCCCATGCCTTTTTTACCGTAACCAGGGACAACCGACTTTTTGACTGCTCTTTTAGCTCGTCCAGTTGTTCTGGCTTTAAATGATTTTTTAGGACTTGGTTTTCTATAACCTATTTTCATTTTATATCCCTCCTTTCAGAGCACTACCACTCCAAATATATTAAAATTATCTGTTTCCTTCAGAACAATGTCATCATAATCTTTGTTAAGCGACACTAAACGATAGCCATCAGAATTAATGACAAGCTTTTTAACATAAGATTCTCCGTTTAGTTGTGCGATAATAACTTGTCCACTTCTTGCTTCATGTGTTCTGTTGACGAAAATTAGTTGGCCATCTTCGAACATAGGTAACATACTATCTCCATTTACGGTTACAGCAAAGTCATGTTCGGGTACTTCACCATAATAGTCAACTTCCACTATCTGCTCTCGACCGAGCCATTCGCCCGTACCCGCAGATACAGCACCATAACAGTCAACAGTATAGGATTGTTGTTTTTCTCTTGTAGTAAATTCTACTATATTATTCTGTTCATCAAGTTGATTTTTGGCGTATCGATACACTTTCTGTTGCCTTGAATGTTCGAGTTGATTGTAGACATAATATAAATCTGATAAATTATCAGGATAAGACTCTGAAAACCTTGGATCAATATCTGATTTAGCTACATTAAAGAAATCAGCAATTTTTTGAACATTTCCGGGTTTAGGCAGTGTTTCACCCTTTACATATCCAGTAAGTGTACTTCTAGGTATCTGAGTAGCTTTATGAAGATCAACTTGTTTTTTGTTTTGTTTTATAAGTAGTTGGTTTAATCTATTAGAAAAAAATTTTTTTGAAAATTCTTCAATTGGAGTCAATTCTCCTCTAGCCATTTTCTTCACTCCTTCTTTCCTTTTGTGGTTTTATTATATCGAATTAAATCGTATTTTACAATAGAAATAAATAATAAATACGAAATAATTCGAATTTAAATCTTGACAGTACGAATTAAATCGTATAATATAGAGTTAAATCAAACAAGGAGGCGATAAGATGTTAAAAATAAGTCTTTCAGCAGCAAGAGAAAATTTAGGTTTTTCAGCTAAAAAAGTTGCTAAAGAAATAGGTATACACCAACAAACTTTATTGAAATACGAAAAAGATAGCACTGATATTCCTATTAGTTTGTTGAACATTCTTTGCAACTATTATCAAGTACCTAAAGACTATATTTTTTTAGGTAATAAATACGAATTAACTCGTATTATAGAGTTCAACCGAGAGAAACAACCAACATAAGAAAGAAGGTGAGATAGGTGAGTATGACAGAACTTGAATCAAACATGCATGAGGTAAGAAGAAAGACAAATAAGCAGATTAATAAACTGGCTAGTACTGCAATAGAAGATAGTTCGACTTACGGAGAAGCAATAAAAAAACTAAGTGAGTTTCGATGGAAATTTTCCGATACAGTGTCTATTACAATAATCGAATCTGCGATTGAAAGTGTAAAGGAAAGAGCGTTAGATACTGAAATTTAAAACTACCGCCGATTTGGGTCTAACCATAGTTATCACCTCCTTGATAGGTGAATTATATCAAATTTTAATAGATTAGTTCGTATTCCCTAAAAATAAAATAGAAAAACAACCAACATAAGAGAGAGGCGAGTAACATGAAAACCAATATAAACGAACCTTTTTTACCAACTGTCGAAGAATTGGAATCAATGTCACTTTTAGAATTTGAAGGCTGGATTGAGCAAGCGGAAGTAGAATTACCGTTAAGAGAAATTCAGAGAGATCCACTAACCCATTTTAAAAAGCGGATCTCTCAAGTAATACAAAAAGATGAATCTGAAGTTAATAAAGAACAAGAAGTCTCAAGGTTAATCAGAACATTCAGGAATCAACTTCTATGATCGAAATAAGTTTTACAGCTTCATTTGTTAAGTCATAAAACGGAATTTCTACATTGTTATTTAGACAGCTTGCGTTGTATAACATTTTTCTTAATGGATTTGTACCAGACTGATCTATTTCTGATAGTTTAATAATTTCATAAATTGCTTCAAATAAAAGTGGTAGTTCTGTAAGAGATTTAAAAGGATTGATAAAGAAATGATCGGGCTGAGTTTCTTGATTAAATTTATCCATAACTTCTTTAATAAATTTAATCGCAGTACTGTTGTAAGAATGTCGATCTATGTCTCCGTCGCTATCAATGTGACTTTGAACTAGATAACGGCCATTAAATTGAACTAAATCACCTGTCCATAGCGTTCCATTGATACTAAGTACTACTTTTAAATTCTTGGAACTAATAGCAAATGATTTATTTTGTGTAATTTTTTTTAACAGAAAATCAAATGCTTGTAATTCTTGAATTGAATTCATGTTAACACCTCCCTTCTAGGTATATGATACCAAAAAAGTTTATGGGCTGTGAGTCATATTTGATTATTAGAGAGGTAGAAAAACAACCAACATAAGGTATCTCACACCCACAATGAATATTTAAACCGAAGAGATGGGGAGCGACAGCAACAGCCAGCGCCATGACGTTTGAATATTGATTGAGGGTGTGAGTGATAGGAAGAGAGGTGAGTTAAGTGAGTGATAAAAAAGAAACTTCCCAAGTTGCTGGAACAACAAAGGAAGTCAATAAAAGAATAAAAATAGATACTAAATTAATTCTTATGTTACCTAAAAAAATATGGGTTTCTAAATTTTGAAATCTTCGTCTGGTACAAGTGTACCGGTTTTTATTAAAGTGTTAAGAGTTATATTTACAGTTTCCATCGAGATCATTTGAGCATAAAGCTGAAGAATAACGTTTAGAGCTACTTTCTTTTCATCATTGCTGTAATCATCAGAAAGCAGTATTTCTACTCTCGGCCATATGACATCAAAAGATCTTTGGTAGTTGCTATCTCCGGAATCACTAATAGTTTCAATAACTGTATTTTTTAACTCTTCAGAAGAAAAACCTTTAACCATTTTTTTCACCCCCTATCAAATATGATAGGTACATTATACCAAAGAAAGGATTGAGGATACATTATGAGAAAAATAAGGTCGATTGGCAAACTAATAGAGTATTTAGACAGCAACAACTGCCCTCTCAGCCGATCGACAATACAAAGATTAATAAGAACAAAAGATATACCACATAAGAGAATATCAAGCCAAATACTTATCTTTGATTTGGATGAGATTGACAAATGGCTATAGGGGGTGAAAAGTTGAGAGGATATAACAAATTATCAAAACCACTACAGCAATTATTTAACAAGGTACATGGTAGACACTTAAATGCAATGGGGCAAGAAATGCGTAAAGAGTATTCGAGGGATAAAATCACACAATTAAAAGTGGATCCGGAAGAACGCTGCATCCAAGTTTATTTTGTGAATGGAGAAATGTTTAAATACTTTAATGATTTGACTTGGGGCTGAAGTTGTGGAGTTTATCAGTGAATTATTGAAAGGTGGGTCAAACAATGGAAAATTTAAAAGAAAACCTACAAACACACGTAGCTAGATACTTAGAAATTATGGATTGTCAAGATGAATATTTGCGAAAAATGCGTTTGGAAGGGCTTCAAAATGATATGGAAGCTGTATATGATATACCGCAAACAGGGCAATTAAAAATTGGAGCATTTAGGACAAGCTTTCCCAAGGTTTATAGGCTATATACCAAAGTCAAAAATGCGAGGTGGAAATAGTGAAAAATACATTGGGTGATTTAAATAATCATTTGTTTGCTCAATTAGAAAGACTTGGAGATGAAGATTTAAAAGGCGAAGTACTAAAAGAAGAAATAGCAAGAGCAAAATCTGTTTCAGAAGTCGCAGCAAAAATAATTGATAATGGTCAACTTGTGCTTGATGCTCGTAAGTTTGTTGATAACAGATTGGATATTGACAAAGATGTTCCCAAAATGTTGGAGGGATAACCGTGAGTAGGAAACCTCATATTTGGACCAATGAACAGATTGAGTATTTTAAGAAAAATATTAAAAGCAAGACCTACAGTGATATTCAAAATCTAATCAATAAACACTTTGATTTAAATTTAAGTCTTAACCAGATAAGGGGTTTTGCAAAGAGAAATCATTTAACAAATGGTTTAGATTGCAGATTTAAGAAAAACAATGAACCTTGGAATAAAGGAATGAAGGGCGTTAATTTTGGAGGTATTGAAACGCAATTTAAAAAGGGACAAGTACCAGCCAATTATAAACCTGTAGGAAGCGAAAGAATCGATGTTAAAGATGGCTACGTTTTAATTAAGATTTGTGATAAAGGTCGTAATCAAGATCGCTGGAAATTGAAGCATAGAGTTGTTTGGGAAAAGGCCCATGGAAAGTCAATCCCTAATGGACATACAGTTATCTTTGCAGATGGAAATAAGTTAAACATGGCTATTGATAATCTTGTTTTAGTTAGTCGACGACAATTATCACAATTGAATTTGAGAGGATTTCTAACGGGCGACCCTGATGTTTTACAAGCAGGATTAAATATAATCAACATTGATAAGAAAATACATGATATAGAGGTGAAAGGTGGGAATTTAGAATCTTTTAATGAAGCATTAGAAATAGCCAAAAGGAATGGAATTGAAGGAAATACGTTCAATGCAAGGTTACGAAGAGGTTGGCCATTGGAGTTAGCGATGAGCGCACCGCTTCACACTAGGAGGAATTAATGGAACTACTAAGTTTTGGGTTACTTATTTTGATTGGGATATCTGGTTTTAATATTGTCGTAACAATGTGGCTTGGATATAAGGCTAAAGAAATAGCAGAAGAGAAAGGAGATTAATCGATGGCTTCTAATGAAATTTATGAGAATTACCTTAGTGAGGATTTAGAGATGTTAAGTCGATCAATTAATGCTATGCATGCTCTTTCATTGATGACAATAGATAAATTGTTATCAGGTCGCCATGAAGATATGAAAGAAGCAGAATTGGCAGCTTATGAAATAATCCATAAAGTTGAGGTAGTAAAAGCTTTACGCGAGAAGAAAATTAAGCGTGATAGAGGAGTATCTGATGTATTAATCAGAAGGGATCACCTTGAACGCTAAAATAAGGGGTGTTGTTTGTGAAAGAAGTTGTTGATACCTGTGCAAATGAAAATTGCAACAAGCTAATCTACAAAGGCGATAAAGTATATAATCATGGACCTGATTTATATTGTACGTTGTCTTGTGCTTTAACTCTTTTAAATAATAAAAAGCGAACCGTTAACTAGACGATTCACTTAAAGAAAGAATGTAAATCGATTATAACATGAAAGGGGAAACATGAAAATGTCTAACATTGTCGATTTGAATGATTTTGCTGACGGGGCTTTAGCCGAACAATTTAATCACGAATTGCAAAAGGTCTTGGAGAACATATCCGATCCGAATACTGATCCAACTAAGAAGAGAAAGATATCTATTAATCTTACTTTACAGTCTGATGAGAGATTACAACTTACTGATGTAGTCGTGGAAGTTAAATCAGCTGTAGCGCCAAGAAATGCGGTATCATCATCACTTATTTTAGATAAAGATGAAAAAGGAAAAACAACAGCAGCAGAACTTAAAAGTGGGATAAAGGGTCAAACTTACGCGGATTATGAGACAGGGGAAGTAAAAGATGATCGGGGTCAGAACGTTGTGGACCTGCAAAAACAAGGAGGAACTAAATAATGATAAAAGAAGCATTTAAGTACTTAGTGGAACTCGGAAATAAAAAGGTAGTAAATGTTGATGGTCAAGAATTTGCAACGGGTGATATGCAGTTAATTAGACAACCCATTGCTGAACCGCTTCGCGTACAAAGTTTGTCAGGTTTAATTGATTACTTAAAATCAAACTTTGATTCGGTGGGCGAAGTGTTAATCCATGTGGTTGATCCTGAAACAGTAAGTGTTGTGTCTTACCCAAATAATAACATGAAACGTCAAGAATGGATTCTTGCAAAAGCATTTGTCCCAACATTCCGCTTTGACAATTATTATGAAGCTGAAAAATTCAATATTAAATTACAATCGATATTTTTGAAAAATGACGATCGTGATCTTGTATTAAAAGTCGTGGGCAATATCAGAGAGGAAAATGTTCGAACCATTGGGGATGACGGTATTAGTCAATCTGTGTCTGCTAAAGTTGGTGTGGCAACCGTGGCTGATGTTAAGGTACCTAACCCAGTTTTAATAGCTCCATACCGTACATTTACCGAAGTTGAACAACCAGAATCTAAATTTGTATTTCGTATGCGCGACGGTGGAGAGTGTGCATTGTTTGAAGCGGATGGTGGTGCATGGCAACTGGAAGCAATGGATTACATTAAGGATCACCTAACACTAGAATTAAAAGAATTAATTGAAACGGGAAATGTTCACATTATCGCTTAAAGTTTCTAAATATCAAAAAAATAGAGGTGAATAGAATGAATGAGCTTGTCTTTCTTAAAGGTGATGAAGTATTAACAGACAGTTTGATTGTAGCACGTGTATTTGATAAAAGACATGATGCTGTTTTGAGAGACATAAGAAAGCTTGATTGTACTGATGATTTTCATCTCCACAATTTTGTGGAGATTGATTACCTTGATCAAAAGAATAGAACTTACAGAAAATTCTTGATTAGACGAGATGGCCTATCATTTTTGATTTTCGGTTATACAGGAAAAAAGTCAGCTGAGTACAAAGAAATGTACATCAAGGCATTTAATGATATGGAAGAAAAATTAAAGAAACCAAAAGTATTATCCGAACGTGAACAATTGGTTGCTTCTATGAAGTTAGCAATTGAATCTGATAAACGAATTAATGAGATTCAGGGGCAGGTAACACACTTGTCTGAAAAGATAGATAATGAATTAACCTTACGACACGGACAAGCAGTGTCACTAAATCATGAGGTAAAGAAGCGGATTGAAACGCTTTGGAATGATGGAATTACCGGAACATTTGAAACAAAACCACAGCTATATTCAGCTATTTATAGTCAAATGAGAAGAGCGTTCCATGCTCCTGGTTACCGTGATATTAAACGATCAGAATTTGCTGATGCAATCAAGTGGGTAGGAGCATGGAGACCTTTATAACAATCAGTAGGATGGTGCTGCAACATCATCCTACACCTATTATACAACAATTATTAGAAAAGGTGGTCTATATGGCTAAATTTAGACAAGTTTATGTATCTTTTTGGGATGATCCTAAGGTGGTAGAGGAGTTCACTCCTGAGGACAAACTTTTTTATCTATATCTATTAACAAACTCTAAAACTACTCAAATCGGAATCTATCAAATTACTAAGAAACAAATGTCGTTTGATTTAGGTTACTCGATGGAAACAATCAACTCACTTGTTGATCGCTTTATCAATCATCATAAAAACATTGTTTATAATTCAGAATCGAGAGAACTTGCGATTAAAAATTGGGGTCGATACAACTTAAATGGTGGTGGTAAACCGGTAGAAGATTTGGTCAAGAAGGAACTTTTAAACGTTAAAGATCAATCACTTATTGAATATGTATACGAGTCTGTCTCGAACGAGAAAATAAAAGCTGTTTATGCAGATTTTATCAATGATAAAGGAGCTTATTTTGAACCTTCAAAGATCTTTGATCCGTCTGACCAAAAGAAGATATCGACTAGGGATTATGTTGTGTGGCGTGATAAACAGACTTGTTTTTACACTGGGTCTAAGCTTCAACTAAAAGATATTCATGTAGATCATATTATTCCCAAAAGCGCAAAAGGGGATGGTACCCCACGAAATTTAGTAGTCAGTAGCCCTAAATTTAATCTTTTAAAGAGTGGAAACAATAATATAAAATCAGCGATCGATGAATGGAATGAAAAATATCCACATAAAAAAATAAATTATATAGCAATTCAAAAGAAAATTAACGACTTGCAGGCTTTTGAACGTTTGAGAGGCGAACATGAAATTACGTATCGTAAAACAATCAAAAATAAATTATACGATACGTATTCTATTTATGAATATCTGAATACGACACATGATCAAAGTGATATACAAGAAGAAGAACAAGAAGTAGAAGAAGAAAAAGAAGAATATAAAGAACAAGAACAACAACAAGAAATAGAAAAGAAAATTGATAGTAGTGGTGGTCGTAATTTTAATGACCCTGATTTTAAAGAAATTCTTGAATTTTATCGTGACAATATACAAAAAGGTGTTACTGAAACACCATTTAATTACGAGCTTCTTAAGCAATTCTATGATGAATGGGGCAAGGATTTAATGTTTGCTGCCTTAAAACTAGCTGCTAAGAAAGAAGCGGGTATCCCTTTTATTGAGGCTGTATTTAAAAATTGGAAGAAGTACGGTATTAAAACTGTTGAGGATGCTGCACGGTTTAATGAATCACTAAGAAATAAACAAAAATATGCCAATCATCCTATGGTTGATAATACACCAGATTGGTATCACCAAAACAAAGCCAAAGAAAAAGAGAAAAAGAAGAAAGAACTTACTCCTGAAGAAGAATTGAAACAAAAACAGGAGGTCGAAGAATTTTTAAATAAATTTAAAGCTAATAAAGCTAAAAGTGGGTGATCGTATGCTAGGTTATCATCCTTACTCAAAAGAGCAGCAACTTTATCAAAAAAAGAAAAAGGGTAAGAATAAGGATTTTAGTTCAGCTGTTAAACTAGCAATCTTTAAAAGAGATCGTTATATGTGCGTTAAATGTGGTAATCATTTGATCGATAGCGTGCCACACCATATTACTTATAAATCGCAAGGTGGGATGGGAAATAAGCGAAATGGGGCTACAGTATGCAGGCGTTGTCATAACTGGGCTCATCATAAATGTGAAGGTCCATATGGTGAGCAATCATCGGAAGGGCGAAAGTGGTTTGAGGATTGGAGAAATCGGAAGCTAAATAAAGCGGGTGATCTGAAATGAAAATCTATGTCCTGGAGAAAAGATTTATTAATTCAGATGGTGATTATGTACAAGTCGTTAGAACGTTCAAATCCAAACCACACCGTTTTAACTATATTATTTTTATCTAGGAGTGAATGAAATGTTAAATAGAGTGGTAATAGTTGGAAGATTAACAAAAGATCCAGACTTACGGTATACAGCTAACGGAAAGGCTGTTGCTAATTTCACGATAGCTGTTAATAGACCATTTTCTAACCAACAAGGGAATCGTGAGGCGGATTTTATTAACTGTGTCATTTGGAATAAATCAGCTGAAAATTTAGCTAATTACATGAGTAAGGGTAGTCTGATAGGAATTGATGGCAACCTGCAATCACGAAACTATGACGGAAAAGATGGGAAGCGGGTTTATGTGACAGAAGTTGTAGCAGGGTCCGTACAATTTTTAGAGTCTAAGAATAAAACCGCTTCAAACGAAAATAAAAGTCAAAGTAATACACCTAATAACAATATCGAACCGACACAAGATGACATGTCACCTATTGATATTAGTGATGATGATCTACCGTTCTAGGAGGTGGCTATTGTGGCAAAGAAGTATATCTTATTTTGTGATTATTATGACGAATGGGTTGAAACATATAAGTTCGGAGCAATAAAGGACGTAACCTTAAACAAATATTATATGACCGGAACAAGATTAAGAGAAATTTGTCCTAGATTATTTCTTGATGAACTTGATAGACGAGAATATCAGAGAATTATCAATGAGTATGCCAAAACACACGAAAAGCAAACGGTAATGGACTTTCATCATCAAGTAAAAGGATGTATCTTAGATGCTTTTCATGATGGTTTGATTAAAAGAGATCCGACTTACAAGACAATAATTAAGGGCAAGAATCCGAGAGTAAAGAAACGAAAGTTTTTGCACAACGAAGAGCTTAAAAAACTAATCTCTACACTTGACCTAGGAACACACATAAATATGGATTGGTTTACGATGATCGTTGCTAAAACAGGATTGAGATTTGCTGAAGCACTAGCATTAACACCAAATGATTTTGATTTCGCAAAACAAACGTTAACAGTTAATAAAACTTTAGATTATAAGAGTACCAAACCTAGTTTTCAACCGACAAAAAACGAATCATCAAACAGAAAAATAGTTATCGACTGGCAGTTAGTTGGACAATTTCAGCCTTTATTAGCGAATTTAAACCCGAACGAAACAATCTTCGTTACGGAAGGGGTTAGGATATTCAATTCGACTTACAATAATTTTTTAAAACGAAAATGTTTAGAGGCGGGTATTGAAGTAGTGAGCATGCACTCGCTAAGACATACACATGCATCCGTATTATTGGCGGCTGGTGTTTCAATCCATTCGATAGCTGATCGTTTAGGTCACGCTGATGTTTCCACGACGCAGGAAACGTATACGCATATCATTAATGAGCTAGCTGAAAAGGATAACTCGAAAATGATTGGCGCTTTGACGACTTTAGTCTAGGGGTGATCCAATGTCCCGGAAACAATGGACCGAAGATGAAATAATTTATCTGGAATACTATATTTATAGCGCTGAAGAAAGAGATTATAAGGCTGCAGCCGAGTTTCTGGACAGGAGCTTAAATGCTGTTCAGTTGAAAGCGAGTAAATTAAGGAAAGAAAACAAAGATATAGGTTATTTATATAAACCTTATTCAGATTACGAAATTGAATATATCAAAACAAACTATAAAAAACTTTCGTTGAAGTCAATGTCCGAACATCTTGGGCGTTCAGAAAATGCACTAACGCTTGCCGCCAATAAAATAGGTATTAAAAGGCTGAACAGATTTAATATAAAAGATGACAAAGCGCTGAGAAATATGGCGGAAGAAGGTTTATGGATTAGTGAAATTGCTAGAAGGTTACGGTATCACCGCAAAACTATAGCTAATTATGCAAAAAAACATGGAATAAAAATAAAATTAGCGCCAAGAGAAGTGCAAGGTGGATATTTTAGAAAAAGGGCACACATGGAAAGCATGGAACAATCGTTTATAAAACAGAAGTTAGACAAATAAATTCGTCTTTACGGGCAAGCCAAGGTAAGGAGAAATATACTTAGTGAGAAAGAGGTGAAGTGTCTTTTAAGTGGTATACCCGCTAAGTGAAATGCACGCTTTTTGAAAAAGCTAGTATGCTAAAAACTTCATATGAAAAACCTGGACCATTAAAACAGGATTCATTAATACTAAAGTAAAAAATCCATCTCCTTGCCTTGACTTGCCCGTAAAGAAGAAAGAGGCATGTAAACTCATGAATTTAGAAACTATTAATCAATTATTAGGAGTCACCGAAAGCTACCAAGCACCAGAAAAAATGCTTGAATTAATGCTTGACGATAAAAAAAGACCGGAGACATTCGATGCGTTTTTAAAGCAGGAAACAGACATGTCTTATGAATGGTTTCAAAGTTACTTTGAGGACGAGCATTCAGATAGAAAGAAGAAAAAGCAGGATTTCACACCAAGTAGTGTATCGAATTTATTGGCACAACTTGGAGGTGGAGGCAACAGCTATTTTGAAGCAGCTGCAGGAACGGGCGGCATCATGATTCAGTCGTGGAATCAGAATAAAAATAGTAACAGCTGGTATCAAGTTGAAGAATTATCGGAACGATCAATACCATTCCTGATATTTAATATGGCTATTAGAGGCATGAGCGGTGTTGTACTAAGAGGAGACAGCTTGACTGGTAAATTTGAAGAAGCCTATCAAATATCTAACAAAGGAAAGTACAGTGACGTTCGGCCTATTTTAACCACCATCGAAACAAATAAATTTGGTTCTGTTCTCATGAATCCGCCGTTTTCAGCAAGTTGGCCAGCTGATAAAAATTACTTGGAGGACGAGAGATTCACCGGATACAATGCACTCGCTCCAAAATCTAAAGCAGATTATGCCTTTTTGCTACATGGATTTCATCACTTGGGAGACGGAGGAACTATGGCGATTGTACTTCCGCACGGTGTGCTTTTCAGAGGGAATGCAGAAGGGAAAATAAGAAAGGCTTTACTTGAAAATGGTGCAATTGAAGCAGTTATCGGACTGCCTAGCAAGTTATTTACCAATACAGATATACCAACTACTATTCTAGTTTTACGCAAGAATCGATTAAATAAAGACGTATTGTTCATTGATGCTTCAAAGGAATTTGAAAAAGGAAAAAACACAAATTTATTAAAGCAAGACCATATTAACAAAATTATCGACACATGCAATAAACGAAAAAACGTTGATAAATTTGCACACGTCGCTAGTTTTGAAGAAATAAAAGAGAACGATTTTAATTTGAACATACCGAGATATGTTGACACGTTTGAGGAAGAGAAACAGATCGACATGCTTCAAGTGGCAAAAGATTTGCAGTCGATAAACAAAGAAATTAAAGAGTCTGAACAGGCATTTGTGAAAATGATGGACGATCTACAGGTGACAGAAGAGAACAAAGAATGGATTGAGCTAACAAAGGAAATGCTTTTAGAAAATTAAGATTTAGCAGGTTAATTGGTTACTGGGTTGGTTTAAAAATGATAGCGGAGCAAATTCAAGCATTGGAGGAATTGAAATGAAGATAAAAAAAGTAATTTTAATAGTGTTTTTACTACTAACTATATTATTAGTTGGCTGTACCGCAAAAGATACCGTTTCACAGAATATCAGTAGAGATTCTGACGAGTTCAGGGTAGTCAGACGAGTTGTTTTTTATAACTCGATTACAGATACTTACATGATGGAGATGACGGGTAATATTGCTATAGATATTGATAGAGACGGAGTCATTGAAGTAATTGCTAAAATTGGTCCTGATGAATATCAAAAACACTATTTAGGCTTAAGCGATAACGTGACATATACAGTTGAACAAATAGGTACAGTTGATGCATCTGAATATAGATACAAAATGATTTTTAAGCCAGAAAGTATTTTGCCAATCGATTTTGATCATAAGAGCGGAGAAGAACCGATGAATATAGTAGATGAGGTGTTGAAGGAGTGATCATGTGAATTACATTTGTCCTGAATGTGGGGAACCGAAAATGACATTTTGGCATATGGATATATACGAGTGTAAAGAATGTGGTGCAATGATTCCGGAAGACTCACTTAGAGATATAGAAGGTGATTAAGTGAACGATATAGAGAAGCGGATTGATGAAAATCTAACTGAGGTTAAACGGTACCACATTAAAATTATGGACCTATCGGAAGAAGATAAAGTCGATCGGATTTACTTATTATCAAAACAACTCATTTTTATTGGCCGTCTATCAACTATCTTCTACGAACAAAATAAACGTTTATATATAGAACGTAAACTACTATATAGCGAACAATACTTAAAAGCAAAAGGAAATAAATCTTCTTCAGCTGAAATAGCTGTGGCAGACCTTAGAAAAAAGGAAATTGAAGCGGATATCAATTATAAGCGTTGGAATACAGCTTTTAAAACAGTTGTTGAAGAAATTAATGCACTGAAATATAAAGTACGCATCGATATTGAGGATGGCTCGAGCCGGAATAATATTTGAGAGTAGGTGATTACATGTCTATACCAAGAATATTGCATTATCCAGGTAGTAAGTGGAGCATGGCGAGTTGGATAATTAATCACATGCCTGACCATAATACATACCTCGAACCTTACTTTGGATCGGGGGGGTATTTTTTAACAAAACCAAATCGACTGTAGAAACTATAAATGATTTAGATTCTAGTATTGTCAATCTCTTTAAGGTAATTAGAGACCATCCGCAAGAACTTGCTAAACAAATTAGATTTACTCCATTATCACGAGAAGAATATTACGAGTCTTATAGCTTTGAAAATGAAGCGGATGATATAGAGCATGCAAGAAAATTCTTAGTGCGTTGTTGGCAGGCTATTGGAGGAAAAACAAGTGATCGGACAGGATGGCGTAGTATTATACAATATAATGGACCAAAAACAGCAAGAGAATGGAGTAGACTGCCAGATAAAATATTAATGGTGACTGATCGATTAAAAGAAGCACAGATTGAAAATCAACCAGCTAATCAATTAATTGATCGTTATAAGCGTGATGATGTCCTTATTTATGCAGATCCACCGTACATTATTGAGACAAGGACTAATCGACATTACAAGCATGAAATGACTTTATATGATCATATTGCACTTGTGAAACAACTAGATGAACATCCAGGTCCTGTTCTTTTATCAGGTTATGATCACGAAGTATATAATGAGCACTTAAAATATTGGCATAAAGAAATAATGCGTGTAACTGCTGAGGCGGGTGCTAAGAGAGAAGAAGTACTTTGGATAAATCCTATAGCTGCTAAACAGGGCTATTTTCAAGAAAGCTTATTTTAGGGGGAATAGAATGGCTAATGCTATTAAACCAATGAAAATTACTTTTAAAAAAGCGGAGGCTGAATGGCGAAAATATCATCAAACCTTGAGAGATATTTCATCGCTAAGAGAAGAAATTATGAATCCTTTTGATAATGAACCTGATCAAAATTCGGGAGAAGGAAAAAACTCAGTTCGGCCAATTAGCGACCCAACCGCTACTGTTACAACTAGAATGCTCACAAATAAGCAATTGAATTATTTGATCGAAGTGGCAGAAGCTATTGAAGAGGTATATAATGCCTTACCCGATGACTATAAAAAGTTAGCTAGAATGAGATATTGGCGTAGAGGCAACGAATTGACGTGGGAGGGAATAGCTCATAGGTTGCACGTTAGTAAAAGACAAGCTATGAGATGGCGTGATGAGATAATACAAGCGACTCTAGAGGTTTTGGGTTGGATTTAAAAACATGTCACTTTCATGTCACTTTTGACCTCTAAAAACGTTTTATTATGGTAGTGTGTAAAAAATATATAAATATGATAAGAAGAAACCACCCAAAAACTATTCTTGAGTGGTTTCTTGTTCTTTTAATTAGGACTCTTAATATTAAGTTCTTCCTTCAATGCGAATTGGAGCAGATGGGAAAAGTTGATGTTTTCTTCCTCAGCAACATCGTTCAACCATTTAGGAATGGTCAATGTTTTCTTAACTGCTTTATTTTGCATAATATCTCTAACAAAGTCAGTACGCACTTCAATTAAAGACACAAAAGCATTTTCTGGTAAGATGACTTCACTCGGTGGTGTAGGGTTGGGAATGGTTTCGTTATCTTCTTCCATGCCATATAAAAAGCCACCTAGGACATCTCTTGCCATGAACAACGCTTCAGACATATTTGATCCTTCAGTGATACAACCAGGTAGATCTGGAAATGTTACCGTGTAACCTGGACTATTATCAGTTCCAGGATCAAAGATTGCTGGAAATAAATATTTAGCCATTGTATAACCTCCTTGGCAGGCGGACTAGTCAAGTCCTGCCTGCCTTAATATAGATTTTATTGTTCCGGGCTTAAGGTCTTTTCTAGGGTGAGGGACTGTTACTTTTCCCGGCTTAGTTGGGTGTTTGAATTGATGGTGACTACCTACAATTCTATGTAAAACCCAACCGTCTTTCTTAATTGTTTTTATGATCTCTCTTGAAGATTTCATTATTCCCTCCTTCTTTAATTATATTATAACACGTATAAAAGATACGTGTCAACGGTTTTTTTGAGCCGAACGAGGATTTTTTGCCATTGCATTAATTATCCAAGTCTAGGATAATGTAGCTATATATTACTCGGGGAGTTGGTTGATGTGAACAAAATAGCAAGAGCATTATATGTAGTGGGTTGGTTAGCTATTGCCGGGGGTCTATTTTTAGCAATTGAAGCATGGGGTTCGACTTTAGTAATTGATCCTACACCTTGGTTTGGAATTATATATCATATTGGATCAGGAGCAGTAGTTGGAGTGGTCATTTTTGGATTTGCTGAAATTATAAATTTGTTAGACAAAATATCAAAAAAAGAATAAAAATCATTTAAGACATCTCAAGTCGAGGTGTCTTTTTTAATACATAAAATTAAAGGATGTGAATAGACAATGAAAGAAAAGCCGAGCATGACAAGGAAGCCCGATAGACCAGTAATGGAGAAGGTAAAACAACAGCCACTGCTCACCATTGAATTACAAGACGAATCCTCTGTACCGACGGTCATTTATAAAGGTGAGGAAGTTAAATACAAGCGAAACATCCGGTTTGATTGGGAAACAGACACAGATCAACCTGGAGGGTTATCTTATACCATAGAACATGTAGAAACAGGGAATGAGGTACCGACCATCAACAAGATCGAACGTAGGGTGAAAGGTCATGCATTCGATTAAATATAAATACATCAAACTTAATTAAAAGGAGGAGATTATCATGGCAGACGATAAGTCGTGCGAAGTAATCGGCGGAAAAAGAATGTGTGGAAAAACATCGGAATTAATTAGGAGGGCGTTTAGGGATCAATTATATATCCTTTGCGCTAATCAAGAAATGGCAAAAATTATATCTAATCAAGCAAAAGAAATGGATTTGGAAATACCTCATCCAGTTACACCTGATGATTTGCCACTAAGAAGCCCTTACATCAATAGAATATTAGTTGATGAAGTTGAAATAGTATTACAAAAAATAACAGGCAAAAGAGTTTCTGTAATGAGTACTAGTTATGAATTAAGGGACATGCCTAGTCTAAATTGTTCCATTAAACAAAGCAAATCAGTAGGAAGTCTCCATATTGATATGGATTGTGCCGATGCGCTTAAAGGACTGAAAGCAGTACAACGTGAAGCGAAGAAAACTACTCAAGCATTAAAAGAGTTAGAGCAGGCATATCACAAAACTAAGCAAGGTTCGGATAAATGTAATGCTAGTTACCAAGAACTATTGGCAATATTGGCGAAGGGTAGAGATGAATTCCATGAATAAAATCTATTGCAATGATGGTTGCCAAAAAGAATTCACTCTAGACAATCTAACTATGAAGAAAGAAGAACTACCCAACAAATTAGAACGTCATTACATTGAATGCCCTAACTGTAAACAACAATACACATCTTATTTTATTAACGATGACATTAAAGCCTTACAAAAAGAGATAGAGACACTCAATAAAAAGGGTGTGCTTAAGGTTAAGCAGAAAAATAAACTGACTAAACTAAAACGGAAATTAATCTTTATGAATAATCAGCTGAAGATGAAGTTTGATCATGGATAAACTTATATTTAAATACTGGACTAAGAATACTAAGCTTACTAAAAAGATGGTAGATGATTTTTATAAAAGTGGTCCGTGGCGAAAATGCAGGGGTACTATCCTAGAAAGAGACGGGTACTTGTGCCAGATATGTATGCAGGTCGACGATCCCATTCCCGCTGATACTGTTCATCATATTATTCACCTAAAAGATGACCCCAGCAAGGCACTCGATGAGGACAACCTGATTAGTGTTTGCTTCACTTGTCACAATGACCTTCATCCGGAGAAAGGATTTGGAAAGAAGAAAGAAAAGAAAATTTCTAATAAAATAAAAGTTTTTGATGCTAATGAAAATCCTGAGGGGATCTGGTAGGTATCCCCCCCCTCCCAATTATTCTGGGTGTATTTAATACTCTAGAGCGTATCGACCCTTCGCTCACACCACGGAATAATTTTCATGAAGGGGGGGTAATGAAAAACCGCAAGAAAGGAGGTTATGTTAATGGCTGTCCCAACCGCTAAAATGTTAAGGGATTATTTGGGAGATAACTACAAGGAATCTGATGAAGAATTAATCACATTGTACGTTGAAACACATAGATTTTATCGGAAACTAAAAAGGGAAATCAGTAAGCAAGATTTGATGTATGAATATACTAATAAAGCAGGAGCGACAAATTTAACCAAAAACCCTCTTGTGGTTGAGTTAGCAAAAACAGTACAAACATTGAATAATCTGTTGAAATCGTTAGGACTTACACCTGCTCAACGAAAGAAAGTAGTGAATGGTGATGAAGACGACGACTTCGACAATTTCTAACAATATAAAAAAAGCAAAGCAAAGTTTTAGTTTCATTACCTGGAAAAAAGAGCAGATAAAAAAGAAACACATATTAGAACGATCATCAGATAAATTACTTACTACATTCTATGCCAAGCAAGTTGTTAAAGGCGAGATAAAGGCTAGCAAGAACAATATTCTTGCTGCAAAACGTCATTTAAAAGATTTGAAAAGGCAAGGAACAGATGAATTCCCTTGGGTGTTTGTCGAAGAAAAAGGACATCGTCCGTTACGATTTATAGAGAAATTTTGCAAACCATCAAAGGGTAATTTTGATAAATTAGTTGCTCAGCCTTGGCAACACTTTGTCGTCGGTTCGTTATATGGTTGGGTTCATAGGGATACGGGCATAAGACGCTTTCGCGAGGGTCTTATTTTTATTGGACGAAAAAACGGTAAATCCACATTAATTAGCGGTTTATCTCTCTATTCCTTCTCAAAAGATGGTGAAAACGGAGCGGATGTTTTTCTTTTAGCCAACACAAAACAGCAGGCAGGAATTATTTTTGACGAAGCTAAAGCGATGGTCAAAAAATCACCAAAGTTACAGAGACAATTCCGACCAACTAGAGATGCTATTTATTATGATAAAGCCATTGCAAAAATAGAGCCTAGAGCTTCAGATAGTGAGAAATTAGATGGTTTAAATACTCATTTAGGTATTTTTGATGAAATTCATGAATTTAAAGATTATAAATTAATCAATGTTATTAAAAAATCTCGCGGATCTCGTGAACAACCTTTGATTTTATATATAACTACAGCAGGCTATCAGTTAGATGGTCCGCTCGTCAAATATTATGATGATGGTGCGCAGGTTTTAGATGGTACTATCGTAGACGAAAGAACGTTTTATTATTTTGCTGAGTTGGATAATCAAGAAGAATTTGATCAACCAGAAAATTGGATTAAAGCCAATCCGAATATGGGTGTTTCTCTCGATTTAGATGTTTTAATGGACGATTGGGATAAAGATAAGCGCAATCCAGAGGAACGAGCAGACTTTATTACCAAGCAATTTAACATTTTTGCGAATGGTAGTAAAATTCCGTTTATTGACTTTGAAACATTAAAGAAAAACGATAAGCACTTAGATGTAAAATCTCTAATCGGTAATGTTGGCATAGCGGGTTATGATTTATCTGATTCGGAGGACTTTACCAGCGCTTGTATTGAATTTCCGCTAGTGAATGGGGAAGTTTTTGTTTTATCGCACTCATGGATTCCTTTAAAAAAGGTGCAAGAAAACAATGAAAAAATACCATACCGAGAATGGGAAAGGCTTGACTACTTAACCATTGTTGATGAGGAATATATTAATAAAGATATCGTTGAAAAGTGGATAGAGGAACAAGCATCAAAATATAATATCGAGCTTATCACATATGACCCAGCAAAAGCATTTAGGTTAAACAAATCATTAGAAGAAAAGGGTTATGTAACTGAGAGGGTAAGACAAGGTTTTGTGACGTTAGGTCCTGCTCTTGACGATTTAAAAGAAATGTTTCTCGATGGGAAAGTAATCTTTAATGAAAATCCGTTGTTGCATTGGTATATCAATAATGTAGAACTTGTGAAAGATCGAAATAACAACAGAATGCCAACTAAGGCGGGTAGGTACAGAAAAATTGATGGTTTTGCCGCACTTTTAAATGCCCACACAAAAGTAATGGAAAAATTAATTGTAACGCAGACTGATGGGAATATAAGCGTTGTTAGTATGGCTGATTTGATGAAGTGAAAGGAGGTGGTCACGATTTGAAAATTTATCAACGTGTTAAAAACTCTTTAACTGGAGCTATAAATGGTGCGTATATGGCTTGGAAAGGCAAAACATATGATTTTACCAATTGGGTAGGAAGAACTTTTTGGGGAATAGATAACTCAACCTTAGCTACAAACGAGACTATTTTTAGCGTTATAACAAGGTTATCAAATAGTATTGCAACTTTACCGCTAAAACTATATGAAAATTATAGTATAACGGCAAACGATGCATCAGACGTATTGCTTCACAATCCTAATCCAAATATGACCGGGTTTGAATTTATTCGTAATTTAGAAACCAATAGAAATGAAAAAGGAAACGGATATGCTCTAATTGAGCGTGATATTCGTTTACAGCCCTCAAGATTAACTCTTATTAATCCTGATTATGTAGATCTGGTTATTGAGAAGAATACTAGGGAATTGTGGTATGAAGTTTTAGGAGAAGATGGGAATCGTCATTATGTGCACAACATGGAAATGTTGCACGTCAAACATATTGTTAATGCATCCGGTATTAAAGGGATCAATCCTATTAAAGTGTTGAGTAACGCAACTGATTTTGATAAGGCTGTGCGAGAATTCAGCTTAAAAGAGATGATGAGTGCGCCAAACTCTTTTATATTGAAATATGGTGCTAATGTTGATCAAGAAAAAAGACAACGCATTATTGATGATTTTAAGCGTTTTTACAAAGAAAATGGCGGGATCTTATTCCAAGAGCCTGGAGTTGAAATTGATGAAATCGAAAGGAAATACGTTGCGGCAGATACGTTGGCTACAGAGCGCATTACTAAATCAAGGGTAGCAAACGTTTTTAATATGCCCGTCACGATGCTTAATGATAACGAGGGGCAGAGTTATTCAAGCAACGAACATTTTATGAGGGTTTATGTAGACCTAACATTAATGCCGATCGTGAGACAATACGAGCAAGAGTTTAATAAAAAGTTACTTACACCAGCTGATAGAAAGGCTGGTTTTTATTTTAAATTTAATGTAAAAGCTCTACTACGTGCTGATACTGCTGTGCAGGGTGAATATTATGCAAAAGGGATTAGAAATGGTTGGCTTACCCCTGATGAAGTGAGAATGAAAGAAGATGATCAGCCTCTTGGCGGCAATGCCTCTAAGTTGTGGGTTAGTGGTGATCTATATCCCATTGATGTGAATCCAGCTGATAGGAAAACTACTTCGAAAGGTGGTGAAAACAGTGAAGAAGGGTAACAAGAATAAGTTTTTTAACATGAAAATGTCTGCTGAAAATGATAAATCGGCGGATGTTTTTATTTATGGAGAAATTACTAAATATGCCTGGGAAGATGAAGGAGAGAAATCAGCAAAGTTATTCCAAGAGGAACTGAATGCTCTAGGTGATGTGGAAACAATTCATTTATATGTCAATTCTCCCGGAGGAAGTGTATTCGAGGGGATAGCCATTGGTAATCAACTTAAAAGGCACAAAGCCCGTGTTATTGCTCATGTGGATGCGTTAGCTGCCTCTATTGCTAGTGTCATTATTATGTCTGCTGATGAAATACGTATGCCTGAAAACTCCATGTTGATGATTCATAATCCTTGGACGTTTGCCATTGGCAATGCGATTGATTTAAGAAAGCAAGCTGATGATCTTGACCGCATTGGCGAATCTTCTGTATTAGATTACTTAAACAAAGCCGGCGAGAAATTAACCGAAGGCAAGCTCCGGGAAATGCTAGACGATGAAACTTGGCTGGGAGCAGAAGAAGCTTTTGAATATGGCTTGTGTGATGTGGTCGAAAATGCAAATGAGATGGTTGCTTCCATCGGAGATAAATACCTGTCACGCTATGAAAATGTGCCAGACGTATTGAAAAGTGATAGTCAACAAATCAATGCAGAAGAATTGCAAGAAAGACAAAGAATTGCCGATGAAGCAAAAGCTGGGTCGGATTATATAAAAACAATTTTAGGAGGAATTTTATAATGAATAAACAATTAAAACTTAAGTTACAATTTTTTGGGAACAGCACACTTTACGAATTAAAACAAAACATGGCTACAGTTGGTCAGCAATTACAGAAGATCGAAGGAGATCTTTCTCAAAAAGCTATTGACCCTTCTGCTTCTATGGATGACATTCAAAATCTGCAAAAATCAAAAGATGATTTAAAGGCGCGTTTTGATGTGATTAAAGAGCAGCATGACAAATTGGAAGCCGAGCAAAAACAACAGTTTGAGCAAAAAAAAGGATTAAATGCTGTTTCTGATCCACAAGAAAAAGTGATCCAAGCAAAAGCAAGTTTGATCAAAAATGTTATGGCAAATAAGCCAGTTTCTCAAGAAATTTATCAAGCGTTAGGCGATGACGATAACACAGGAGGTGGCAAGTTCCTTCCTAAGACAGTATCTAACGACATCATCACTGAACCAGTTGTTAGAAATCAATTGCGAGGCATTTCTGCTTTTACGCAGATCACGAATTTGGAAATTCCAAAAATTAGCTTCACTTTAGATGATGACGATTTTATTGCAGATAAAGAAACTGCCAAAGAATTGAAAGCTAAAGGGGATACTGTTTCATTTGGACGAAATAAATTCAAAGTTTTCTCCGGACTCTCTGAAACAGTATTACTTGGAACTGACGCGAATATCGTTGGTACTGTGGAATCTGCATTACAATCTGGTGTCGCTGCTAAAGAGAAGAAAGTTGCATTTGCGAAAACACCAAAATCAGGTGAAGAACACATGTCTTTTTATTCTGAAGAAGTAGGAATTAAAGAGGTTAACGGACAAGATATGTTTGAAGCTATCACGAAGTCTATTGACGATCTGCACGAAGACTATCGGGACAATGCAACAATCGTGATGAAAAAATCTGATTACACAACCATTATCAAAACTTTAGCTAACGGAAATGCTACTCTTTACGGCGCGCAACCAGAACAAGTTTTAGGTAAGCCCGTTGTATTCGTGGACGCAGCTACCGAACCGATTGTAGGGGATTTCTCTTACTCTCATTACAATTACGACATTGCCACTACACAATTCGAGCGTGACAAAGATGTCAAAACAGGCATTGAGCAATTCGTTGTTACGGCTTGGTTTGATCATCAAATCAAATTAGCTTCCGCGTTCCGTATCGCTAAAGTAACAGGAGGTGCACAAGGATAATGACAAACTTTAAAGCAGTAGTAACCCAAGATGTAGAACCTAACCGTCTGTTGTCTCTAACAGGTGGTAATGGTGTCCCTCAAATTTCTATTACTGAACCAGGTGGAAATCCTGATTTTAAGTCAACTGGTGAACTTGAAGCAGATACAGAGATCACGGTCACTTTAAAAAATGATCCTATTTGGTCTGTGGAAGCTGGCGAAGATTTATCAGCTGGCGCACATGTTGAAGTAGGAGAAGATGGTTTGATTATAGCCTCTGAATCCACTGGAATTGGCTATGTAGCTGAATCTGTAGAAACAGGCGGAATCGCTAAACTTGTTAGACAATCTGGTGGCGGATCTGGTGAACGCGGTCCGCAAGGTCCACAAGGACCACGAGGACAAAAAGGCGACAAAGGTGATCCAGGGGATAACCAATTTTCAGCTGATGAAGTAGAAGCATTGAAAGCATTAATTGACGGAGAGAGCGAATAATTCGCTCTCTTTTTATTTGAGGTGAGACTATGCCATTACCAACGATTGAAGAAGTAGCGCGATATTTAAGATTAGAGGATAATCTTGAGGAAGAAAAGGATGATATTGAACAGTTTATCGAGGCGGCAATTGAGGACCTTGAAGATTCCGGCGTAAAAGATCAATCATCCGCAAGGTACGGGATAGCTGTTAAATTAATGGTAGCTAACTATTACGAAGAACGCCGCCCCCAAGTGGTTGGTACAATAGCTACTAATTTGAACTACAGTTTAGAAAGAATAATCTTACAACTTAAAGCAAGAGAGTTACCAGGCGGTGATAACAAATGAATCCAGGCGAATTAGATCAACGATTAGTTTTTACTCAACCGTTAAAAAAAAATGAGAACGGTTTTCCTGTACCGGGATCAGATACTTACACAAAAGCTTGGGGATCACTTAAAACATTAAAAGGTAGGACTTTTTATGAAGCCGCATCAACGAATCGTGCACATAATCGAGAATTTACGATTCGCTATCAAAAGAAATTAGCAGATGGTGTTAGACCGAAACACGTAAAGGTGAAGTGGCGTGGCGCAGAACACGAAATTGAATCTATCGAAAATGACGATGGTCAAAATGTAACAATGACTGTCAGATGTAAGGCGGTGGAATGATGGATTTTGAATTTGAAGGAATCGACGATCTCATCAACCGTTTAGAAGAAACAGGTCGAAACGTTGATCAGACTAAAGAGGAAGCATTGTTGGAAGGTGCTAAAGTCATGCAAAAAGCAACCCAAGATAGTGCACGTGTATTAACAGGTAATTTAAAAGCTAATGTTGAAATCTCTGATATAGAAAACGGTGAAATTGAGGTTTTTGTTGACCAACAAGGAATAGCCTACTACGGTTATATACTTGAGGTGGGATCATCTAGAATGCGCGCTAAGCCTTTTATGGGACCTGCTTTTAATGCAAGTACAAATAAAATAGAACAGGCAATAGCAGATACGATACGCCAAAGGTTGATGTTTCAATGAGTGTTAATAAAAAAATATTTGATGCACTTGCACCTTTAAAAGTTGATGTGGAATGGCAGGATTATTCGGGAAGCGATGATACATACATTCGCTTCTTTTTTTTGCCGCAAGTCCCGTTTAGTTTAGATGATGAGGGAGGCTATGTTACTCATTATGTTCAGATTGATATTTTCTCGAAATGGGATTATACAGAGTTAGTAAAAAATACAAAGAAGTTGTTAAAGCAAGCAGGACTAAGAAAAAATTTTGAAGATGAAAACTATGAGAAAGATACAGGTTTTTATCACAAGATTTTAAGATATTACTTTATAACTGAGGAGGAATAAATAATGGCAACAATTGGATTACGAGATATTTATTATGCAATCATCACTAGTGATGACGAAGATGGTACAGAATATGAAACCCCTAAACGAATGGGGAAAGCAATGACAGCGAATGTCCAACCCGCATTTAATACAGGTGAATTACGAGCTGATGATGGTGTATCAGAAACTGCTGAATCAAGAGGCATTACAACTGTAGTCGTCAATACAGATGACTTACAACCGTCTGTACAGGCGGATGTCCTAGGTAAAAAAGTTAATGATGACGGGGTGTTAATTGATAGCGAAGACGATAGACCGCCTTATTTAGCATTAATGTTTAGAGCCGAAAAGGCAAATGGCAATTACCGTCATGTAGTTCTTTATAGAGGGAAATTTACACCACCAGAAAATAATTATGAAACAAAACAAGAAACACCTGCCTTCCAAACTCCGACGGTAAATGGACGGTTTTTACGCCGCATATCTGATAATAAAATTGGTGCGCAAGTTGACGAAGACGGAGAAGATGTTAGCTTAGACATTATTGATAATTGGTTTAAAAAAGTCTACGAAGAAGATGAATCTAATGGTAGTGGGGGTGTTGAAGGATAATGAAACTTACTTTAATGATTAAAGGTGAAGAAAAAATCTTCTCAACTCCGTTTGTATCAGGTATGCATTTTAGAAAATTGTTGGAATTTGATCAACGAATTGATTACTCGAACATGGGCACAGATGATTTTGATGAGTTAGTTGGTTTTGTTTGTCAAGTGTTTGGAGATCAATTTACACCAGATGAATTTTGGAATGGCATACCGTCTGGCGAAGTTGTTAACACGCTTTTAAGTGTGTTTTATTATGTGAGAACAGGCGAGGAACAGAAAGCTAAAAAAGAAGAGGGAAACGACGAGGGGAAGTAAAATCACCGGAAGAATTGTTCACTTCCCAAGTTGAAAATGCAAAAAAAACAGAAATTGAAATTAAGAAAATGTATAAAAATAGATTAAAAGATGGATGGACACTCGGACAAATAGACGAGATGGACATCCATTTTTATTTTAGTTTATATCGAGAAGAAAAAGTTTACATCGATGATTTGAAACTGATCTAAAGGAGGTAACTATGGCTACTGTTGGTGATTTAAAAACTAGAATATCCCTTGACTCTGCACAATTCGAACAATCGATGGCTGGTGTCAATAGACAACTAAAAGGATTGAAACAAGAACAAAAAGCTGTTACCTCCTCAGGAACAGGCTTTGCTAGAGGTGTAGACGAGCTTAGGAATAAATCTGATGTCTTAAACCGAACGCTTGAATTACAACAGGCTAAAGTAGCTGAATTAAGACGTCGCTATGAAGAAAGTCGGGAAGCGACTGGCGATAACTCGAAAGAGACTCAAAATGCTAATGCTGAGTATCAAAAAGCTGTAGCTGAAATGAACAAGACTGAAAATGCCTTAAAAGGGATTACTGCTGAAATTGAAAAGCAAACCAATCCATGGTTAAATTTAAGTAAAGGCATGGATGATGCGGGCAAGAAGATGCAGGATATCGGTAAGGGTATGACCGATTTTGGTAAGAAGTGGTCTATGCGTGTCACTGCTCCAATTGTTGGTTTAGGTGTTGCTGCTTTAAATGTCGGTATGGACTTTCAGCAAGGTATGTCTCAAGTTCAGGCTTTAACTGGCGAAACTGGCGCAGGAATGGAAGTGCTAGAAGAACAGGCTAAGGATTTAGGTGCAACAACCCGTTTTAGCGCTACAGAAGCAGCGGAAGGTATGGCTTTTCTTGGTATGGCTGGATTCGAAACGAATGAAATTTTAGAATCAATGCCAGGTCTACTAGATTTAGCTGCATCATCAAATATGGACCTAGGTCGAGCTGCAGACATTGCATCAAATATTATAAGTGGGTTTGGCTATGAAGCGAGTGAGGCTGGTCGAGTTGCTGACGTATTAGCCGCGGGAGCATCATCAGCTAATACGAACGTGGCACAACTTGGTGATTCGATGGCAACCGTGGCACCAGTAGCGAGTGCGCTAGGTTTAGATGTCGAGGGTTTAACTGCTGCAGTTGGTATGATGTCTGATGCTGGTATACAAGGGTCGCAAGCTGGAAGAATGTTGCGACAAGGTATATTAAGATTAGCAGACCCGACAGGTGCGGCTGCAGATCTTATTAAAGATTTAGGGATCAATGTATTTGACTCCGAAGGAAATATGAAAGAGCTACATGATGTAGTTGGCGAGTTAGAAAATGGTTTAGATGGCATGAGTTCGCAAGCTCAAACTGCCGCATTATCAACTTTATTTGGATCGCAGTCTGTAGCTGGTTGGACAGCTCTAATCGAGCGTGGATCAGGTGAATTAAAAGATTACACAGGCGAATTGCTAGATGCTGAAGGCGCCGCATCCGACATGGCAGCTACTATGCAGGATAACGCTAGAGGAAAGATTGTCGAGTTTCAATCGGCTTTAGAGGGTATAGGTATTGCTTTAGCCGAACACATGATACCAGCTGTCACAGATGCCGTTGAATGGGGAACTGATCTTGTTCGTAAGTTTGGCGAATTAGATGACGAGACTCAAAAACAAATTTTAACAATGGCTGGATTAGCGGCAGCTATCGGACCAGTTTCTTTGGTTGCGGGAAATTTAACAACCACAATTGGCGGAGCATTTAGAGGTATGTCTAAGTTAACAGAAGTTATAGGAACTCGCGCAACTAAAGGCACTCTCACAGGAGGCTTAACGGGTTTAGTTGGAACAGGCGGAACATTAGCTTTAGCCGGAGCTGGAATAGCAGGTATGGCTTGGGCTGGTTACGAACTTTATCAACACCTCAACACAGAATTAATCCCGGAAGTCGATTTGTTTAGTGATGAAGTATCTGATTCCACTCAACAAGCTGTACAAAGCTTTATGGACTTGAACGATGAAGCAACTGTCCAATTGCGTCAATTGTCGTGGGCTGGGCAAGAAGTTTCCGAGGAAATGTCTGAATCAATTGTATCTACATTTGATCAGATGGGAGATCAAATTGTAGAAGCTTTGGAAGAGCAAAAAGAAGAATCGTTAGAGGCTGTTCAAAGCCTTTTTGATGATGCATCAGAAATTACTCAAGAAGAACAAGAAAAAATTATTGAAGGTGTAGAAGAAGGGTTCGACAACCAAATTGAAACTATCGAGGAAGGTAATCGAAGGATAGAGGAAATATTAAACGAAGCTAGTGAGGAAAAAAGAAAGATTACCGCCGATGAAGAAGCTGAAATTAATCAAATTAGGGAAGAAATGCAAAGTGTAGCTATTGAAACTTTGACAGCAACCGAAGCAGAACAACAAATTATTTTAGAAAAAATGGCAGATCAAGCAGAAAGCATCTCTAAAAGGCAAGCTTCAGACGTTATAAAAAATTCTATTGAATTAAGAGACGGAGTTATTGAAGAGGCGGATAGGACATTTTACGATCAGAAACTTGCTTTTGAAAAAATGAGGGATGAAACTGGAACGATTACTGCTGATCAGGCGGATATGTTGATCGAGGAAGCAGAACGACAACGTGACGAAACAGTAGAGCAGGCTGAGGAAATGCATCAAGATGTCCTTGATAAAGCAGAAGAATATCATCCGGAAATATATGATGAAGTTAGCAAACATACAGGTGAAATTTTAACTAATTATGACCTTCTAAAAACAGATCTAGCTAAAAATGGACTAGAAATTTTTCGAGATTCTAAATCTCTTTGGGAAAGTATAGAGGCTATTTTTACTGGTGATCAAATAGAGTTTACTAAGCCTAGTATAACTGGATGGCTAGAATTAGAGAGTAATGCCAGAACTATTTGGGATAAAATTAGGGGTGTATTTCAACAGCCAATATCTATGCCTGCACCAAGTATGCGTGAAGTTAATCGACAACCCAAATCAGCCGATATAGCTAGATTTAATGCTGATGGTACCGACTTTCACCCCGGAGGCTTATCCTGGCTAGGTGAAGAAGGTGACGAATTAGTACGATTAGGTGATAAATGGTCAGTTGCCAGTTTCGGACTCTATGATTTAGAAAGAGGCGCTCAAGTATTCACTCATGACGAATCTAAGAATATTATAAGAGCCTTGAATAACATGCCTGCTTATGCGACGGGCGTTAGTCCATCCGGAGAATCTGATAGAGTAATTAACCAACTCGATAATATGACTAAAAATAGGGGTGACATAGTACAACACATTACTATTGTCAGCCCTGATCCAACGTCACCGTCTGAAAATGCAAGAAAAATCAAACAAGCAAGCCGTCAATTAGCTATGGGAGGGTGGTAGAATGCGCCGATTAACTTATGAGAACAATCGTGGGGAGTCTATAGTATTCTATCATTCCCCTTTTTTTATAGAGGCATTAACAGGTATTGGTGAAGTTGATGCAGATATTCAAAACCAACGTGCGCCTTACCGAGATGGAGATAATTATATTGATACTATCTTACAACCTAGATTTGTAACACTTGAGGGGGCTATTAATTCTTCAAATCTAAATGAGATTAAAAATTATCGTAAGCAGATTTTAAAAGTGTGTAATCCCAAGTTAGGATTAGGAAAACTCACGTTAGAGCTAGATGGTGACATCAAAGAAATTTATGGGGTACTAGATAGTGTTCCCGCTTTTCCTGAGCGAAGCAGTAACCCATATCAAAGATTTATGGTCGTGTGGAAATGCCCTAACCCATACTGGCGAGACCCTCAACAAGTCAGCCGATCTCTAAAAGCATATGAGGGTAAATTTACATTTCCGTTTACTTTCCCTGTCCGATTTGGGATTGAGGGAGACATTACAACGATCACAAATGACGGTGACACGTCCGCGCCAGTCATAATAACAATCCAAGGTCCGATCAGTAGACCAATGATCGAAAACCGAACTACAGGCGAATATATGCAGATAAATACAACAATTGGACCAGAAGAAGTTCTTTACATTGATACCAATCCACTTGCTAAACGGGTTGAGATCCATCGAACAAACCAAATCGTAAAGGCTATGGGCTATGTTGATTATAACAGCGATTTTTGGCAATTGGCAGTAGGAGATAACGAATTAAGATACAGAGCCGATGAAGGAATAGCTGAGGCTATTGCTGCTGTTAGTTGGCATTCGCAGTACGTCGGAATCTAAGGGAGGGATTAATGATGAACAAGAACATTAGAATCGGAACTAGTAAAGGGGTTTTTTATATAATGAATAAAAATATAAAGAAAAAGTAGGAGGGGGATCTCCTACTTTAAATTATAAAAATACGTACTCTAAGGATCTAACGTCATCTATGTTTCTCGTAATTTCTTGATACGAATCATAAAGTGTTACTGTTCCGTTTTTTCTTTTCGCATGTAATATTCCATTTAAAATCTCATCATGAGTTTGGTCCAAATCGTTTGGAAAGTGGAATATTTCACCGTCTTTCATGTTTACTCTAATCTCAATACTCATTATTTTCACCCCCTTTTAACATTCAACATTCGACAAAAGGGGGCAAAAGTCCTGTTATTTATTTAAAAGGAGTTGATCAAGTGGCAGAACTATCAAGGTTTTTTAACGATGTCGAAGGCGACGAAAGAAACTATCAAGCAAATGACTTCGCACAGTTTTTTACGAATTTTTTAGGTAATGGTTTTTTTAATGGATTAGGAGTCAGTGCAGAAAACACGACAAATACAATTATAGCCCCAGGGTCTGCCTTTATTGAAGGGCATGAATATACCAATACATCAAGTCTTACATTAGTACATGATTCGGCCGACTCTACGAATGATAGAATTGACAGAGTTGTGTTACGACTCAATCGGGATATTGACGTTAGGCGTATTAATGCCTTTATTAAAAAAGGTGAAAACGGTAGTGATCCTGAACCACCTGAATTAACAAGAAATGATTATGTATACGAATTATCTCTTGCTCAGGTAAAAATTGAGGCTGGAAAATCATATATTGACTCATCTCAAATTACAGACGAGCGAGGGGATATTGATTTATGTGGTAGAGTGAGTAACCCGGAAAAAATAACTGATCAGATCGGTCGTGTAGATATCAAACGTCCCGATCAAAGAGCAAGTGACTATATACGTGGTCATTCGGTATTTTATATCCATGGCGAGGATCATACAAATCTATTAAAAGAATGGCTAGATTCAGTTGGATTTAATCCGGGTGATGTGGGCAGAGAATTAACTAATATAAGGGTATATGTGGAGACAGTAGCTAGTCGTGCAGATACGGGAACTCAGACGGTAACTGTTTTTGACAGGTCACGTCAATATGATTTTCAAATATACGGAAGATTCCACCGGACATCCAATGCAGGTTTTATTACGGTAACGGATTGGGGGAAATGGCACGAGGAAGTTTTGATATATGAACAAGGTGAAAACGAAAATGGGGAATATATCCGTTATACAGACGGTACACAAAAATGTTGGGGCGTTCCTTTTGCTCTAACAACAACCCGACCTACAGGTCCTCTGTACAGGGATGTAGAAATATGGACTTTCCCTGTGCCATTTGTAAATACTAAGGGTTTGATTGTCACAGGTGATGTGAGATCATTCGATAGGTGGGTATCTATGACTTCGTTATCAAGAACAAGCGTTAATATAAATGCTGTAGGTACTTCTCATTCGGAAAGTGCGTGGGATGTCTACGTACAAGCCGAAGGAAGATGGAGACGATGAAGCCAATCAGAGTATATGATCAACAATTAAATATGCTCGCCGAGACGGATAACTATTCATCTTTGCAGTTTACGCCACGGTTTTATGAGGTTGGTGAGTTTGAACTGCATATCAACCAATATGTTGAGGGCGCAGAATACTTTGTTAAAGGTAATCTCATTGTATTAGATAAACGTGATGATAAGGCAATGATTATTCGGCACAGAGAAGTGGCTCTTGATCAAAACGGGAAAGCAAGTGAGAATTGGCGTGTGACGGGCGTTGCTCTAAAAGGTGTATTAGACCAACGTGTGACGATTCCGCCAGATGGGCAAAGCCATGATCGGATAAGAGATAATGCCGAAACTGTAATGAAACATTACGTTAATAATCACTTTGTTAATCCTGTTGACCCGACCAGAAAGATAGATTTTATTGAAATAGCCGAAGATCAAGAACGTGGACCAAAAATAGATTGGGAATCCCGGTTTAAAAATGTTTCTGATGAGCTTACTACAATAAGCAAGCAGGCTAATATAGGCTGGATAATGTATGCTGACATGGGACGTGGCAAATGGATATTTGACGTTGTGGAACCCAGGGACGTTACCCAGAATAATGAGGCGGGTTTGCAGCCTGTTTTTTTTAGTCCCGATTTTTCCACCATTAAGACTCAGCAGTTTGTTGACAATGACAATAATTTTAAAAATGTTGGATTTGTGGGTGGACAAGGTGAAGGCGTTGAAAGAAAGATAGTTAAAATCGGTGAAGCAGAGGGAACCGATCTGCATGAGGTATTTATTGATGCCCGGGATGTTTCTGAGACAGACGAGGAAACAGAGGAAGAATTAACTGATGAAGAATATGAACAGCTGCTAATCGAGCGTGGCAAACGTAAAATGCGAGAATTTGAGACAACCTTTTATCTAGAGGCTCAAATATTAACGCCTAGCATTAATCGTTCGAATGATTTTGCCATATCGACTCCATTTGAATACGAGAAAGATTTTAAATTAGGTGACTTGGTGCAAGTATTTAATAAAAAATGGAATATCACCATGAATGCACCAATAACCGAATTTACCGAAATACACGAATCTAGCGGGTTTATCTTGGAAGCTTTTTTTGGAGAAGCGCAACCTACTCTTATCACTAAGATCAGGGATAAATTTAATGAGCTAGAAGGCATTGAAAAGCAAGAATTGCCTGCTCGATTATCTGTAGAGCGCATGAGAGAAGCGATTGAGTTTGCTGAAAATGGATTATCGGAAGAAGAAAAAAAACGCCTTGAACAAGCTCTAGAAATCTTAGAGGAGTCGAAAGAATATACAGATGAAGAATCCTATCAAGTTGAGCGCGGAGCGAAGGAATACGCTGATCAACAGGATGCTTTTTATGATGAAGAATCCAAAAAAGATGCTACTGAAAAATCAAATAAAGCTAGAGAAGACGCTCAAAAACATGCTGAGGACCAGGACAAAATCGTAAAGGATGAAGCAGAACAAGATGCTGCAGAGAAGTCAGACCGAGCAAGAGAAGATGCAAAGGACCATGCCAATCAGCAGGATGATATTGTCCGTGACGATGCCGCAAAAGATGCAACCGATAAGGCTAATAATGCAGAGGATAATGCCAAAGGTCATGCGGATGATCGAGTTGATGAGGCTGAGCGGAATGCCAAGGATTACACAGATAAAAATGCTGTGGATTGGGAAGCTTATGATACAAAAATGCTTGAAATTGCCGATCGGTTTGACGACACTTTTGAATATGTAGATGGTCAACTCGTGGATAAGGTTAATTTCGATGATGTTTATGTAATAGAAGATATAGATGATATGTTTGAAAATGTTGTCTCCACTACAAAGTACGAAACTGATATAGACGGCATTGTAAAAGATCTGGAAAGTCAAGGTACTACAATATCTCAAAACACAGAAAAGATTAACGCTCAAGCAAGTAGAGTAGAAATTATAGAAGAAACTGTAAGTGACAATGAAGCTGAATTTGAGATTGTTTACGATGAAATCAGGGGTAAAGTAAGTGCTGAATACGTAAATGATGAAGTCGGAGAAGTATACAAATACGCAGAAACAGAATTTAATCAAATAGCTAATCAAATATCAACAAAAGTGGAAGAAGACGATGTAAAATCTATCTTTTTACAAGAAGCAGACTCATTTACTTTTGATGCCAATCAAATCAATTTCGATGGTCATGTTTTTGGAGAGGATGCTACATTTACTGGTGTAGTATCTATTATAGATGAGGAATATTCATCTATAATAGATTATGCAGGAATATCTAATAAGGGTCCTTACAACGAAGTAAGAATACAAGCTGGCGGATTATACGTTGAAAGTCTAATAGATGACAGGGAAATCAGTGTGCTTAGCGGTGCGATAATTTTTGACAGAGGTAGCGGACTAACATACTTATCGCAAAATCTAGATGGAACTGGCTTATCGATAGATGGATCATTAACTATAGGAGACGGAATGACAGGCGGGCGCGCCGGGGGCATTCACCTTCCTGGTGACAATTCAATATTTTCAGGTATAACAAACCAAAATTTATTATTTGATGTCAATAAAAACGGAAGTCCTGAACCGCTTAAAGTGAGAACGCATGACAATCTTTCGAATTACGAAGATGTTTTGTGGATAGCCAGTGACGGGACTTTATATAGTAATCCGACATATGCAAATACCACATCAGGATCAACAAATGTTCGGATTGGTCTCAGGGACAGCGACGGAAATAGTCGATTTTTGAGAGCCACCTCAGCAAGGAAATATAAAATAGACATTCGTCGGGCAACCGATATAGACCCATACAAACTACTCAACCTTAAGCCCAGTTCGTGGATTGATAAAACCGAATATCAAGAAAATGGCGAATCAACAGATGGTTTAACGAGGTATTATGGAATTATTGCAGATGAGATGGAAGAAATAGGGCTCCCTGAATATGTTGAGTATGCAGATGGAGAAGTAGAGAATATTGTAGAGCGTGCTTGGACTTTATTGCTCCCCATTATTAAAAAAATAGTCGAAGATTTAGAAGAACAAAATATTGATGTTCAATTGCTTAAAAATGAATTTAAGATCATAAAGGAGCTGGTATCATGAAGCAAGATGTAAATAAGATTCTTGATATTGTTAGCACAGAATGGGCAGGAACGCAAGCGCAAGCGAATAAAAAAGTCGCTGTTTTAACCGAACAGGTCGAACGATTACAAAGTGAAATAAGTCGGCTTAATCAAGAAGTAGATGAACTAAAAGGCGAATCATCTAAGGAGGAACAGTAATGATGGTAGACTACGAATTTAGAGAGACAAGCTCACGGAATGTAACCGAAGATGGAGAACAAATGCGTCAAGTCAATTTCAGAGGAACAGATCAAACAAGTATTCCTAATGACGAATTAAATGTTGGTGGAAGGTAAGCTACCGGAAGTAATCAGAGATAAGGTGATTGAACGATTGACACCAGAACAAGCCGAATAGGCTTATTTTTTATGTCGCAAGTAGGAGGTAGGTTATGGACCAAAATGAAATTTTAGCAGATATCAGGGAGCGTGTCGTAAGGGTGGAAACAAAGATCAATACCATGCATGACACCGATAAGATAGCCAACGCAGCCTTAACAAGCTCCAAGTCAGCGCACAAGAGGATTGACAAGATAGATAAAACAATATTTTGGCTGGCGACAACTTTAATAGGTGCTGTAATTACAGGGATTGTAGCAATAGTTTTTCAGGGGGTGAATTAGATGCAAGAAATCTTAAAAGAATTTTTAGTCGAAGAAGCGCTGATTGTCATTCCAGCGCTTTTAATTTTGGGAGCGATAATTAAGGCTACACCAAGAGTGAGAGACTGGACAATCCCTTATATCTTATTAGCGCTAGGTGTTGCTTTTACTGTATCGCTCACTGGATTTAACGTTGATTCGATTATCCAAGGCGTTTTAGTGTCAGGCGCTGCAGTATTTGGCAATCAGCTTTATAAACAGGCAAAGGACAAAGATAAGGATATCGCTTAGGCGGTGTCCTTTTTAAATTTTAAAGGAGAGTGTTTACTGATGAGTAAATTAATCATTGATCCAGGTCATGGGGGAACAGATCCAGGTACAAGTGGATTTGGAGTGCAGGAAAAAGAATGGACTTTAAAAATTAGTCTTTATCAGTACGAACGATTGAAAGAGTTGGGTGCAGATGTAGCTATCACTAGAACGACTGATAAAACGCTAGATAGTGGTCCACGTACAAATTTAATCAAAGATAAGTATGATTATTGTATAAGCAACCACTTTAACGGTTTTAACGGAGAGGCTCGAGGGGTTGAAACAATCCACTCTATTCATGCCAATACAGCTAATGCGACTAGGTTAGCTAATGCTATTGTCAAAGTAAGTGGACTGCCTTTACGTCGAGTATTTAGCAAAGAAGGCAATAGAGGAGACCATTACTTTATGCATCGTCTGACTGGTTCAACTCAGACAACCATCATTGAGTATGGTTTTATGGACAATAAAGAGGATCACGACTTTTATAAAAATGATGATAACTTTTATAAAGTTGCTGAAGCGGTTGTCAAGGAATTATGCGCTATTTTGGGTGTTGAATATGTTGAGAAAGGCAAAAGTAAGACTAAGCCGAAACCTACACCAAGTAAACCGTCTAACTCTAATAAACCTTACACAGGCAACAGCATTGTCGATTATCTAATCTCAATCGATCAGAGTCCAACCTTTTTAAATCGTCAAAAACTAGCTGATCAACATGGGATTAGTAATTATCGTGGCACAGCTGATCAAAATTTAGCTTTGCTTAAAAAATTACGTAGTGGTTCTAAGCCTAAAAAACCAGCGATTAAAGGTGATCAAAAGACAAATAGTGTGGTTGACTATTTAAAGTCGATCAAGGTTGACAGTAGCTATAATAACCGTAAAAAACTAGCACAAGCTAATGGCATAAGTAACTACAAAGGTACTGCTAGTCAAAACACCCAGCTACTTAAAAAGTTGAGAGGATAATAAAAACAAGCCCTTCACGGTGTGAGGGGCTTGTTCCTGTGCAAATTAAAAAAGAAAACATTAATTTTAATCAATTTATTTACAACTTTCGTATTGTATATATATAATATACAATAAGGGGTGATAATCAATGAAAAGTTTCAGACTACTATTAACGAAAATAGTTAATTACTTAGTTCCTTTATCTTTTACATTTTTTATTTTAATCCGCTTATCTTTAATTATTATTGATAAATTCAATTTGTTTATAACCTATACTCAGTCAATATTGTTAGTTTTAACTATGGTCATAATTACTCTATTAGTTGGGGTTAAATTTGTGCATGTAACAGTAGGAGAAGATTAAGAATTATTTTCTTCTTGTGATTTTTCGGCATTTTCTCCAGGTAATTTAAGATCAAGTTCATTTGTTAACTGCAACATGCTAGCTTGTTCCTTCTTGATGTTTTCTGTTGCCTTATCTCTAAAAATAATTTTATTGTCTTTTAAAATTTTTATTAAAGGATCATTCTTCATTGAGAATCCAAAGAATTTAAATTCTCCTCCCAATATTATTTGTTTTAAGAATAGACTTACAATAAATAGTTTAATTGCGGTGCTGTCTGCAGCAATCAGCAACCAATCTCCTGGTGATTGGAGTCTAATCTTAGACTCAAAATCTAACTTAACATCATCTTCGAATAGTATTTTATTGAAATTATCAGGTAAATTAATAAAACTTTTAAGAGTTTTATAAGTCGGATTTGTAGCCATTCTCACATCAAAGCTTGTGTAAATCTTATCATTTTTTACATATAAGCTGTTTAAAGTTTTGTCTATGTACAAATCATAATCTGTTGCATTTGAAATTGTGTGATGTGATTGCATCATTTTAAATAGTTGAGGGTCTAATATTTTTCTGTAAACAGATTTCAACCAAATGACTTTTCTGCGTCTTTGGTATGGGCATGCATCATTATCGACTGAGGAATCTGTAACTCTTTCAAAATATTCCTTACTATTAATTATGCCGAAGTTAATAGTTTCTGATTTTTCGCTTGGGATTAAAACTACGTCACCAACTTTAATTTCATTCCTAAATCTATTTAAATTTCCATAGATATGACCGGCGCTACTATCTGGATACAAATCTTGTATTATATCTATTGCTTTACTTTTATCATCTAAAGAAAATTGTTCTTTTTCTTTTATTTTATCCCAGCCAATAGCTACATAATCTTCCTGTGAGAACTCCTCAAACCAAGTACCGCTGTCTGTTCTAATTAACCAGTAGTTTCTTGTTCGAGAAATTTCAGGTACATCAATGTCTAAGTCTAATGTTTTAATAATGTTGTTTATTGTTTCTTTTAAACTCATTCAAAAAGCTCCTCCTTTTATATTAAATTGTATCACAGCTATAATTTACCAAAAAACTAGTATTACTACAACATATTAATTTAAGGGTTCCCTTAAATCCATAAAAAATCAGACAAGCCCTCACTCGTCGGTGGGGGCTTGTCTGATTTTTTCCCACAGTTCATTTAATTTAAGTGCATTTTTCAAACTCATATTCTCTATGTCACTTTCTTTTCGTGTGAAACGCGATAAGGTTGTTTGAGCAATGCCTGTCCTTTTAGAAATTTGGTAATTGGTGAGTTCCGACTCAAAAAGCAAATCTTCAATGTTTTTCTTTATGTCAGACACAATTATTCCCCCTTATTTTTGTTATTCATTACAACAATCAATAAAACTGATAGTGCAGTGATAAATGAAGCTGTGGCTATTAAAAGTCCCATTGTTGATAACCTCCTCATATTAATTTATAATGGAGGAAAGGAGCGGTAACTCCTTTCCGTTATTGCTTACTTGTCGTCTTTTTTTTCTTTGTACAATAGGTAAGCGACTATTGCGGTGATTAGTGAAGCACTTGCTGTGATTAGAGCGGCTAGTGCTTCTATTATTTTGCTTATTCCATCTGTCAAATTTTCACCTCCCTTAACTTTCTATCTTAATTATACTACCTATAACGGTATTAATCAACCCTTTTCTAAAAAGTTTTTTAATTATTTTCAAACAAAAAAAAGCCCTAGGGTAAGGGCTTATTTATCTTCTTCCCAAATATATAATTCGTCTACTTTGCAATCCAAAATTCGGGCAAACTTAAAGAGTTTATCAACGGACGGTTTACCACGATTGTTTACCCGTCTATGTTTCAAACCTTTAAGGGGGTTAAATATAAAATTTATGATTAAAAAAGACTCTTTACTAAAAAACAGCACATTTGTTCTTGTTTTGTGTTATACTTATATCTTGATAAGAACTAATGTTCGTAAAATAATATTGGAGGGATAAACATGATTGGATTTTTAACTAATTCAATGGAAGATAAAGGGAAAATTATGATTTATTATATAGACTCCAAGGAAAAGGTTAGTCAAAGGGTTGTTAGGATAGTGAGTATGGATAACAAAAAGGTTCTTGCTTATTGTTATTACAGAAGGCAAGTTCGTAGTTTTAAATTAGAGAATATTTTATCATGTGGAAACTTAAAGAAAAGTGTTGGAGCATAAGGGTTTTGGAATATATTAATCATAACAAAAGAGAGAGGTTCTATTCCTCTCTCTTTTCTGGTCACTTTTTAAAAAAAGTGACCAAGAAAGTGACCAACGGTTAAATTTTAGTCACTTTTATAAAATTTGAAAAAATATAGTTGACCTACCTAATATTTTAAAATACTGATATATAGACACTTTGAGATCATAATATTTTTATTGACCTACCCATTATGACATTGTTTGAATGTGAAGCGGCTCTTCTTCTTGATATTCTGCATAAAATATATCTTTGATTGATTTAATATTTTGATGTTTAATTTGCTGTTCAAGCCATTGCTCATCTCGATTAATTTCTGCGAGATTATCTTGAATAATTTCACCATCGTTGATTAGAGTAACCGGTAAGACCACTTTTTTATCTGGTAAATTTAAATCACTTCTTATCGGTATTTGGGCAGAAGTTTTTTCCAATACAGAGACTGTTCCATCATTTTCTAAAATAGCAAATTCAACATCACGTAAAGAAAAAACGTCTTTAAGGCGTAATAAATGTTGGAGCTGATTAATGTCGAGTTTACTCTTTTTCATGACCTCACGATCAAGCTTTCCTTTACTAATGATAATCGCTGGTTTCCCTTCAATCAATGCTCTTGAACCTTTAAAGCGTTGGGTAATAAACTCAGTAAGATACATTAACCCACCCCATGTTATGACCGCCAATGTCATGTGTAGGACATTTACATTTTCGTCATAAAGTGCATTTCCTACAAGCTCACCCAGTAATAGCGCTGAGATAAAGTCAAAAGCAGTTAATTGCCGAATTTGTGTCTTTCCTAATACTTTTGTAATGACAAAAAGGGCTACAAAACCATATATAGTTTCAATGAATATATAACCATATTCCATACTACATGATCCCCCCTCCAAGTTGTTAAATTCAGCTTGGACAAGTCTAAGGAAATTTATACATTAATTTACCCTTTTATTCATCGTAACATGCTCAATCCCAGCTTCATAAAAAGGCTGTGAACTCACCTTAAATCCAATGGCTTGGTAAAAAGGGACAGCGTGAGACTGTGCATTTAAATAGGTTGAGTTTATATTATTCTTTTTCAAAATTTGTTCGATTGCAAGCATTAATTGTTTACCATAGCCTTGATTGCGATAGGGCTTTAAAATGGCTACCCGCTGAATTTTCCCTTTATCAGCAACTACCTGTACTCGACCAGCTGCAATAGGGTGTTCTTCGAGATAACCAACAATATGAATGGAGTGCTCATCACAAGAATCATGCTCAACTTCTGGATCAACGCCCTGTTCTTCAATGAATACCTGATCACGGACACTAAAGGCATCTTGTTTTTCTTTATTAGTTTTTGCTTCAATAATTTTCATCTTAAAAAGCTCCTAATCTTATGAACTACCCTTAAAAATACTCAACTTAGAAGATAAGTAGTACAGTTTCTGATTTTTAGCAAAAATGGATAATATTCGTTATGAAAAGTCTCGTTCGTTGATAAATGTTATCTAGTTCCAGTGTTTGCTGCTTGAAGTCTTAAGCAATCGCTCTATCTCTATTCGAAGAATTTGTTTAATTACAATCTCCAAATACTTATAACCATTGAGAGATTTCTCACTAAAAGAAGTTGCCATTTATTCATTTTACAAAAATAAATGGCAAAGATGATTGTGTTATTCTGATAGAGTGAAAATCATAGTAGAATGCCTTTTTTAAGCAGCTAATTCACGATCTGGGCGTCGACCAGAAACATTGACGAGGATACCTGCTGACAATAAAGTAAAGACAAGTGAAGTCCCACCATAGCTGACGAATGGAAGTGGGATCCCGGTGATTGGTAAAACCCCGCTAATGGCCCCAAGATTAAAGACGGCTTGGATCGTTATTTGAAAAGTTACACCTAATGCAAGCAGCTTTAAATATAACGAATCGACTTCTTTAGCGATGTTAATTCCCCGATATAAGATAAACAAATAGATACCTATTACCAATAGAATTGCGATTAAACCCAATTCCTCAATAATAACCGCCATAATAAAATCAGTGTGTGCTTCAGGTAAGTAGCCAAGTTTTTGGACACTGTTTCCAAGTCCATTACCTGTTAAACTACTTGTTGCAATGGAAACATATGAATTAATCAATTGATACCCATCACCAGCGGGATCATCAAAAGTATTGAGAAAAGAAGTTAATCGTTCTAAACGATAGGGCTGTGAAAGGGTAAAAAAGACAACTCCACCAATGCCAATTGAACCCAGCAACAAGATATGCCGCAGTTTGACGCCACTAAAGAAGACAATTAAACCACAAATCAGGAGAATATGAGTAGCTGTCCCAAAGTCAGGTTGTTCCAAGATGAGGAAAAACACTAATGTTAAGATAACTAATGGCGGGAGTACTGCTTTTTTGAATTCTCCAATGTACGGTTGTTTCTTGGCGTAAATATGTGAAAAATAAATGATCATAAATACTTTAACAATTTCAGATGGCTGAAAAATAAATGGACCAAATCCTAACCAACGCTGAGCCTCATTTCTGACTAATCCAATCCCAGGAATGAGAACGAGTCCCAACAGAATAATTGATATGACAATAAGAATTGGACTCATTTTACCCAAAGTTTTTAATGAGATAAACGACATAATGAAAAAAACAACCATCCCTAAGATTAAAAAAAGTAATTGTCTGATAAAGTAATGTTGTCCATTATCAAAGTGTAATGTGGCGAGTGTATAACTAGAGCTATAGACCATAATTGTCCCAAATATCGATAAAGACAAGATAGCTATAATAAGCCCATAATCAAATTTCCTTAAGCGTTTCTTCATAAGCAAAGACCCCTATTCCATCGATTCTTCCTCACCAAACATGTATTTCTTCGTCCTTAAGTGGACACTTGTCACCAGTCCTAATGCCATCATATTCGCTAAGAGGGTACTTCCTCCATAACTGATAAACGGTAGAGCAATACCTGTAATCGGCATTAAGCCAATTGTCATACCAATATTTTGAAAGATTTGAAAGGTGAATAAGCTGATCACGCCAATACAAATATAAACCCCAAACAATGAATTAGCATTTAGAGCAATATTAATGATCCGATAGATAAGTAAGAAAAATAAAATAACTAAAATACTGGTTCCGAGAAAGCCAAAGTCCTCACCAATAACCGCAAAAATAAAATCGGTATGTGCCTCTGGAACTCGACCACTTTGAATTTGATACCCTTGTTTAAGACCAGATCCAGTCAACTGTCCTGAGCCAATACCAAGCAACGCTTGCTGGAGTTGATAACCAAATCCTTGAGAATATTCCGAAGGATTTAACCAGCCATATATTCTAGGAAGCTGGTGACTGGAAATAAATTTGCTAAATAGATCGAAATTATAAAAGTAAAGATAGATCAAAGCACCTAAACCGGATAAACCTGATGCAGCGAGCAATGCACTCATTTTAATAGAAATACTTGATGTTAAAATTAACATGAAGATGGTAAATAGAATCATTAAAGCCGTTCCTAAATCAGGTTGTTTTAAGATTAACAAAACTGGCAAAATTGTGTAGATAATAATTTTTAAAGTAATTAGGATACTCTCTTTAAAATTCAGTCGTTGTTTTCCAACCTTTGTCAACAAAGCAGCAATGTGTAAGACAAGAAAGATTTTCATAAATTCTGAAGGTTGGAGCTCCATAAAGCCTAAATTTATCCAACGTTGTGCACCTTTATTTTCTTCACCAAAAAACTCTACGACAAGTAACAATACCATTCCAAAAGAATAGATTGGCCATGTCCATCTCTCAATCAGCTCAAAGTCGAAAAAAGCAATGACCATCATCGCAATAAAGCCGACACCATAAAATAATAGCTGTCTATTCACAAAACGCATTGGATTGGCACTTGCATATTGTCCTGAGCCACTATATATGGCGACTAAGCTAATGATAAGAAAACAAATTAATAAAAAGACGATTGTATAATCAATAGGTAATTTTTTAGATTGCATAAACGTTCCTCATTTTCATAAAAAATTCATTAGTAAACTTTTAGAAAAACTCATTTTTGCTCATCTTTTGAGCAATTGTGTTCGTTATTCTTCCCTTTGTATATTCAAAAGTATTTAATTTCATCGAGGATCATATAAGTAAAACGAAGACTTTACTTCCACATGAATGTAGTGCCTCCGTCGTTCCCACAAATCTTTTCGATGAGATGAGTAACCATAGTCCAAGAACAGCGATAGATTAGTCGAGGTTCTTTAACTGTGGTGATATGTCATATTTTTTCAAGAGATTTTAAACTGCCACTTCTTGAAATAACTTTTAAGTGGAATCTTAATATTTTGACGTATAATCATTCAAAAAGGTTACTCCTTCATCATATCAAAAAACAACGAAAGATGTTAGTAAAAGGACATTATTCAAAATTGTGATTAGACTTGACGAAAAAGCCTATTTAGATTATATTATAAACACGCTATTAATTAAATAGGACTTCATTGTTTTGTTAAGAGAATATTTTCTAGATAAGCAGAAGTTATATTTATTGCGAGCCGTTAGTTCAGTGGGAGAATACTTCCTTGACAGGGAAGGGGTCACTGGTTCGAATCCAGTACGGCTCATACCAGTAGAACGCTTGACCCATAAGGGGTTGGGCGTTTTTTGTTTTCAAACCATCTCCGTATTTTTGATATGGAGTGTCATAAAAGAGCCTAATTACAAATTAATCTTAACAATAACAGTCCTGTAAAACTTTCAAGAAATGATGAAAGAGCTGAAGTTTGAATAAATATCATCAAAAAATGAACTCAAAGGAGAATTAATAATGAAGGAAACATTTGAAGAGCTTAGTCGTAGTGAACAAAGTAATATTCTGAAACCAGAAATAATAAAAATATTGAGAGAACTTGGTGGGATTGCTTCAAGAAAGGAGATAATAAATGAATTAAAAACAACTTCTGAAAATATTCCAGAAGAATACATTGATTATCGTAAACAAGGGAAAAATGGAAAATTATTCTCACCCTTTGTATTTCCATTTAATTTCTCAATCAAAGAGTTTGAACTTGCAGGTTTTCTTATTACCCCAAAAAGAGGATATGTAGAACTAACAGAAAAAGGACGTACATTTAACATTAATGATACAAAATCCTTATTACAAGAAGTTAAAGAATATGCGGACCCTTACTGGGGGATGAAAAACAAGGAAAGAAGAGAGCGGCAACTTGAAAGTAATCAAGAGGATAGTGATCAAGAAACTGAAGAAACAGAGGAAGAAATGATTATTGAATCATGGAAGAATAATTTACGAAATGCTTTAGAAAATATGTCTCCTCAAAAATTTGAAATTTTTGCTCGTGCTCTAGTTAAAGAAATGGGTGTAGATATTGATGAAAAGATTGGTATCCAGTCTGTTGCAGATGAAGGATTAGATGGATTTGGCTATATTACAGCAGATGATTTTCGAACGTCCCGAGTAGCTATTCAAGCAAAACGATGGAAAGGAAGCGTTCCCTCTCCTGAGATAGATAAGTTTCGTGGTGCAATGGATAAATACAATGCAGAGTATGGCATTTTCATTACAACTTCTGTTTTTAGTCGTCCAGCAATCAAAGCTTCTAGAGAAGGCACTCGTGTGATTACTTTAATTGATGGAGAGAAAATTACTGATTTAGTAGAAAAGTATGAACTCTATGTACAAAAGGTAGAAACTTATAAATTAGATGCCTTTTTCACTGATATTGACTAAAACTTTTTTCATTTAAAAATATTATTAATTTCAATCAGCCTATATTTTTAGTTTGTCGTACATATCAGGCTATAACTGTACATGCAGATTTTTAACTTTTTCTATTGATTTAAACTGGTCGCATTTAGTTCTATATCCTTTACGTATAATAGGCTCAGAACGAAGGTTCTCTATGTGAATCGTTAAGTTGTTTACGTTGATTATTTTTTTTGTTCAGACATTTGTCTATCCTCTTTTTTACGAGAATGAAGTCATTATTTGTCCGATGTATAAGATCAGAATGTACTTATCTTTTTGAAATTACCATTTTAAAATTTTCTTTAAATAGAGACTTTAGCTAGAAAAACAATGTAGATTTTTAAACCAGCCCATTATTAAAATAAGGCTTATTTTTAAAGATTAAAGGTGATGTGATAAAATCTGATAACCTGTAAATAGCTAAAGTGTGCTACAATAGTAATTAGATTGTAGTCGATCGTGAATGATCGTCATTCTACGCACCTTGGCAGGAAGGGGTCACTGGTTCGAATCCAGTATGGCTCATTGTTAAAGGTACATTCTATTTACTTAGAGTGTACTTTTTTTAGTGTCTACTGTTTCTTAATTATATTGATTAAATTTGTTTTCGTTGTATAAATAAAATGGCTAAATTCGTTGCTGTGAGAAAGGAAGGATTAAATGGTGAAACAGCATAATTTTACAGAAGGTAATATATATAAACAGCTTCTTATCTTTTCAGGTCCAATTATTTTTACCAACTTGTTACAGATATCATATCAATTTATCGATAGTCTGTGGGTTGGTAATTTGCTTGGTGAGGATGCGCTCGGGGCAATAGCCCTTTCTGGGACAGTAATATCAACTGTACTCGCATTTGTTATTGGATTGAATAACGCAGCACTTACGATTTTATCCCAGCAAAAAGGGAGAGGAAGCGAGACTGGACTTCGACGGTATTTAAATGCTTTTGTAGTTATTTTGTCAATTATGTCACTCATTCTTGGGGTCATGGGTTACTTCTCTGCAGAATGGATTTTACAGGTGCTTGGGACACCTGAGAAAATGTTGCCATTAGCTGGAGCTTATTTGAAAATCAATTTTGTTGGGATTTTATTTGTGTTTGGTTATAATTTTATTGGTACCATGTTGCGTTCAATTGGAGACTCAAAAACACCACTTTACTTTGTTTTGATTGCAGTGCTTTTAAATGCAGTGATTGATCCGCTATTTATCGCAGGATTTGGCTGGGGTGTTGAAGGGGCAGGTTATGCAACGATTTTTTCACAAGGGATTTCACTCTTTATTGGAATGTTTTACACGATTCGAAAAAAACTTGTGCCACTATCGAAACCACATCTTCCAGCAAGAAAAGAAGTGCTCAATATTTTAAAATTAGGGATACCAGCCGGGCTACAAATGAGCATTATTTCAGCCGGTGTGATGGCGATTATGACTGTTGTTACTTCTTTTGGTCCCGCTGTCGTTGCTGGATATGGGGCAGCGCAACGATTGGATAGTATTATTATGCTTCCCGCACAGTCACTGGGTATAGCTGTAAATAGTATGGCTGGGCAAAATATTGGTGCTGGTAACTGGTCTCGTGTCCATCGTATTACAGGGTACGGATTTATTTATAGTACGACAATTATGTTAGTTTTTGCTTTATTGATCTTTTCATTTGCTGATTATGGCATTCATCTATTCATCAGAGATTCCGAAGCAGTGAAATTTGGTACCATGCATTTAAAAACGATCGCTTTTTTATATCCATTTCTTGGAATCAATTTTATTTTAAATGGTGCTGTTAGAGCGTCAGGAGCGATGTTTCAAGTGTTGATGCTGAATATTATTTCCTTCTGGGTATTGCGATACCCTCTTACCTATCTTTTAGCCAGTCAGTTTGGGGAACGGGGGATAAGCTTTGGATTTGGAACGAGTTTCTTAATTAGCAGTATCTTTGCCTTTCTCTATTATCGCTATGGTAAATGGCGCCAAGCAGAAGTGATTCGGGCACAGTAATCAGACTCCCCACGTGTATTAATAATCAAAAGTTAAGATATATTTATTTTGTATATAGTGATGATAAAGGAAGTGTTTGTTATGTTACGTCGTTTTTTCTCTTATTATAAGCCGCATCGTCGGTTGTTTATTATCGATTTTACATCAGCTGTTTTCGTTGCACTATTAGAGCTTTTATTTCCTGTAGCTGTTCAGTGGTTTATTGATGATTTGTTACCGGATGGGGACTGGAATAGAATTATTACCATCAGTATTCTGCTCTTTTTCGTTTATCTACTCAGTACCTTTTTACAGTATGTTGTGACCTACTGGGGACATACGCTTGGTGTGAACATTGAAACAGATATGCGTGAAGACTTGTTCAATCATGTTCAACGTCAGTCGTTTCGTTTTTTTGATAATACGAAAACGGGCCATATTATGAGTCGAATTACCAATGATTTATTTGATATTGGTGAACTTGCCCATCATGGCCCAGAGGATTTTTTCATTGCCATTATGACTTTTGCTGGTGCATTTGGGATTATGTTTACGATCAATTTTAAACTGACTATGATTATTTTAATTATTGCACCTATTCTTATTGTCTTGATTGCTTATAGTAATATAAAAATGAGTAAAGCTTGGCGCACGATGTACCATAATATCGCAGATGTCAATGCGCGAGTAGAGGATGCTGTATCAGGGGTGCGTGTCGTTCAATCATTTACGAATGAGAAGTTTGAAATGGAACGGTTTGTCACGAATAATAATCATTTTCGTACAGTGAAAATCGGAGCGTATCGAATCATGGCATTTGTGTCAGCGAATATTTATATGTTAATGCGTTTTATCGTCTTATTTGTCCTAGTAATTGGTGCATGGTTAAGCTTTAACAATCAGCTTTCCTACGGGGAATTAGTTGCTTTTGTCTTATTTATGAATGTCCTGTTCAACCCGATTCAAAAAATCAGTGCACTACTTGAACTTTATCCAAAAGGGATGGCAGGTTTTAAACGGTTTATCGATTTGCTTGATGTCGAGCCAGAGGTGCAAAACAGAGAAGGGGCTGAAGAAGTGACTGAGCTTAAAGGAAATATTACTTTTAATCATGTTTCATTTGGCTATGAAAAGATCCAGTCACCCGTTCTAAAAGATGTGAGCTTTAACATACAAGCTGGGGAAACCATTGCATTCGTCGGCCCGTCTGGCGCTGGAAAAACAACGATTAGTTCACTTATTCCACGTTTTTATGACGTTGATCAAGGCAGTATTACCATTGACGGCATTGATCTTAGAGACATGACAAAGGAATCACTTAGACAACAGATCGGTATCGTTCAGCAAGATGTTTTCTTATTTACGGGGACATTACGAGAAAATATTGCCTATGGTAAACTTGATGCGACTGATGAAGAGATTGCACTTGCGGTAAGACAAGCCTACATGGAAGACTTTATTAAGGAACTGCCTGACGGATATGAAACCCAAGTTGGGGAACGTGGTTTTAAGCTTTCTGGAGGTCAGAAACAACGGATTGCAATTGCAAGAATGTTCTTGAAAAATCCACCCATTCTTATCTTAGATGAAGCAACATCAGCACTTGATACAGAAACCGAGATGATCATTCAAGAAGCTTTAACAGACCTTGCAAAAAATCGGACAACTATAGTCATTGCACATAGACTTGTGACTATTAGAAATGCTGATCGAATTATGGTTGTGACCAAAGAAGGTATTGCCGAGGAAGGAAGCCATGATGAATTAATTAAACAGAATGGTATTTTTGCCAATCTTCATCGGGTACAAATGGAATAGATTAGAGAAGTTTTTCTGCTGAAATGGCTGATGCTAATAACCGTTATGAGAATGTATTGATAAGTGGAATAAGCGATAGGAATTTTGTAAAAAGTAAGCTGTATGGACTACTTTTTAATGAGAAAGATTTATTAATTGGTAGAATTCGACCAAAACAGACGATGTTCTTTGATGCTCGAACTGCTTACTTTGCTAGACTGATCGTGTTGAAAATCTTAAGGGAGAAAAAATACTATAATTAAAACACTAATGAGGTTGTTAGCAGTCAAATTAACTGGATGGTATTATTAAATATAATGGAAGATGATTGTCATGTGCAACCATCTTCCAATCTTTTTTGTCTAATGGGGTTCCCACTTCAATTTGGATGCTTGGTTAAAGCGTTTTTCAACTTCAGCCCAGTTGACAATATTCCACCAATTGTCGATATATTTTTTTCGTTCATTTTTATATTTGAGATAATAAGCATGTTCCCAAACATCAAGAACGAGTAGGGGTACAACATCCCATTGACTTAAATTTTGGTGTTTTTCGGCTTGAAGTATTTCTAAACGTCTGGCACGTGGTGACCATACTAAAATAGCCCAACCTCCACCTTCTACTTCATTAGCTGCTTCTGAGAAGTGTTTTTTAAACTGATCAAAACTACCAAACGATCGATTAATTTCTCTCAGTAACCTTCCAGATGGTTGACCCCCACCATTCGGACTCATAATCGTCCAAAAAATCCTATGAAGATAATGACCAGCTCCATTAAAAGCGGCTTCTCTTTCCCAATGCTTGATCAGCTCAAAGTTATTAGAATTGCGTGCTTTCTGCATTTCTTTTTCAGCCTTATTTAGTCCATCTACATAGCTTTTATGATGTTTATTATGGTGAAGCTCCATGGTTTCTCGATCGATGTATGGCTCCAATGCATCATAGGGATAAGGTAACGGTGGAAGAGTATGTCCTCCAATTGGAACAACATTTGAATTATTACTTGATCTGGAATCCTCTTCTATGTTTTCATTGTCAATCTCTAAATAGGATCGTAATTGAGTAGATAATTCATTTGCTCGATTGTAGACATCTAAGTCTTGTAAGTTTTCTCCTTTCGAAAGATCTTCTTGAAAAGCGATAAATTGTTTTCGCCACAGATTTAACTGATCTGGATCAGCATTTTCATTTAACGTACGAACGGATTTATTATAAAATTCCGCTATTTCGTCACTCCACTCTTTAATTGAAACGATGTAATCTGACACTTTAAGAACCTCCATGATATTAGTCCATACAATATATGCTGATTTTTACAAAGGTTGATTCTTGTGCTCGATTTTGTCATTGAAGTCAATAAGTTGTATTCAAGTTATTTTAATAGAATTTATGCTAAGCTGACCGAAAAAGAGAATTGAATTGTTAGATGATAATAAATATCATGGTATACTAAAATAAATATGTGAAGGGATATAACAAATGCGATCAAATCAAGATGATTCAAGTTCAACACTTAAAAGTGATCAAGAGCTGCAAAGTGTGAGTGGCGTCATGTCCAACACTATGCAGATGCTAAAAGTGAAATCATTCAAGAAATTAATCAAAGAGCGAAAGACAATTTATAATAAGATGCCTCTTGTAGATAGGAGTTGGATTGAACAATGAAACAAAATAAATATGATAATCCGGTATTTTTCTCCGAATATGAGAAAATGCTAAGATCGGTCAAAGGGCTTGAGGGAGCAGGGGAGTGGCCGATTTTTCAAGCTCTATTACCTGAATTAAAAAATAAGCACGTATTAGATTTAGGCTGTGGTTTTGGCTGGCATTGTAGATACGCACGAGAACAGCAAGCAAGTTCAGTGGTAGGCATTGATATCTCTGAAAAAATGCTTGAAGCAGCCCGGAAAAAAACAAATGATTCATTCATAAAATATCTTAATATGCCAATTGAAGAGATTGATTTTTCAAAAGAATCATTTGATCTTGTCATCAGTTCACTCGCTTTTCACTATATTGAATCTTTTGAAATCATTTGTGAAAAAGTTTATCAATATCTAAAGCCTAGTGGTTCTTTTGTTTTTTCAGTCGAACATCCGATTTTTACAACTCGTCATGAGCAAGATTGGTATTATGACCCTAATGGTAATCGACTTCATTGGCCGGTCGATCATTATCAAGCAGAAGGTATAAGGGAAACTCCTTTTCTAACAGAAAATGTGATTAAATATCATCGAACGGTTTCAACTTATATGAACGGTTTAATCGAAGCTGGTTTTCGGGTTAGGGCAGTTAAGGAATCCTTTGCGACTGAAGAAATGATTAAAGATAATCCAGATATGAAGGATGAAAATAGAAGACCGATGTTTTTAATCATCGCAGCTGAAAAATAATTGATCTGATATTTTTGAAAGGAGTTACAGTTAGTCATGTATAAACTAAAAACGAAAGAAACAGATCACAGTGTGATTGAATTTATTGAAAATGTAGACAATTCCAAGAAACGGTCTGATGCCTATCAATTATTAGATATATTTACTGAAGCGACAGGATACCAGGCTAAAATGTGGGGACCGAGTATTATTGGTTTTGGTAAATATCATTACAAGTATCAATCGGGTCATGAAGGAGATGCTCCTTTGGTTGGTTTTTCACCTCGAAAAGCTAAAATTAGTTTGTACTTGCATCAAATGATCCCCAACGGGACAAACTGTTAAAGGATTTTGGCAAACATACGACAGGAAAATCTTGTGTGTATATCAACAAAGTCGCAGACATTGATCTGACCGTATTAAAAGCATTGATCAAGTAGTCGGTTGATTTTTTGACAGATAAAAAAGTTTAAAACTTCTTACTGCATAAGTGCAAATAAGGCTTGGTGATAAGTCAAGTTTTCTAAATAGAGGCTTATCCAGAATCATGAAAATTCGCAAAGGAAGGTGTCGCAATGACTGGTGTTGAAATTGATCTGATTGTGACAGATAGCTTAAAGGCATTAGAATTGTATGAAAAGATATTTGAGATCGAGCGGATTGAGGTGACCGATTTTCCTCAAGGTGAAAATGAAGTTGTTTTTAGTTTATATGGTGTACGCTTTCACATGTTAGATGAAAATCCGGCATTCGGATTGAAAGCACCTACTCCTGATCATCCTAATACCATTTGGTTTAACATTCTTGTTCCAGACATCAAGGAAACCTATGCGCAAGCATTAAGTTTAGGTTGTACGGAGTTACAAGCCGTAACTGAATTGCCTGATTATGGTGTAACAAATGCGATATTTATTGATCCATTCGGCTATCAATGGATGTTGCATCAAGTTCACAAGGAAGTGAGTTTTGAAGAACGATTAAAGCTTTGGGAAGAAAAAAGAGATAATGAATCTGAGTAGCAAATGTTAGGCTGGTTTCAACCGTGAACCAGTCTTTTTTTATTGGTTAATAAATAAATCTAATGTTGATAAATTCGATAAGTTTAATTTGACATTTCGAAAAAGTTACCTATAATTGTCACTGTGAGTTAACGATTAAGGAGGACCTAAATGAAAGTCAAATCTATTTTATTTATGCTCATAAGTGCTCTTTTCTTAGTTGCTTGTCAGAGTGATGATAGTACAGCTATAGATGAAAGCGTTGATGATATTAAAGCTCTTGTTCATGAATATAGTGTGGGTAACATTGATGATGAAGTGGCTTCGATTACTGGAACGGAATTAATTGTGACACCAGAGGATGGTAATGAAGTTACTTATTCACTACCTGAGGATGAATTCTTTGTTTCGATTGCGCCTTATATTAATCAAACACACCCGTGTACGTATCATAATCTTACAGGTTGTCAGTCGGAACTGATTGAGGAAGAACTTGATGTCTATATTGAAGACAGTGAAGGCAATGCTGTCTTAGATGAGAAAGTGACAACACTTGCTAATGGTTTTTTTGATCTCTGGTTACCACGAGATGAGACTTACCAAATCATGATTCAATATCAGGATATGGAAGTTGAAGCAGAGATCTCAACATTTGAAGAAGACGCTACTTGTATTACGACGATGCAGTTAACTTAAACAGAAAACATGCTATAGTTTGTTGTTTTGAAAGAGAGAATTAAAGGATCACTCGCACAAATTATTCTTCATTGTGTAAGTGATCCTTTTGTTCTAAGCGTTATTAATTCTTTTTTTGACTGTATCTTATATGTCCTGAGTAAACAGTTTTTCGATAATTTTTAGAAATTAAAATGGAGCTTTGCTTATTTCAATTTCTAATGCTTCCAATCCATGGTGTTTCAAAATAAGTCTATTGGATACTGCTAAGCATGCTTGAGTACAAATAAATCACCACTCAAGATAAAAAATGCTTTAAATTGCTTTTTAAATCAATAGTAGAGATAATGGTATAGATTGAAGACGAATGAAATATAATAGAATAAGTTCTATAGAAATTTTAAGTGTTTTTGCGATTATGGATAGAAGGGATAAACGAGAACATGCAAAAGAAAAGTCTAGTTGATTGGCTATTGCGTTTTGTAAAAGGTATGTTTATTGGATCAGGTTTTATTTTGCCAGGTGTTAGTGGTGGAGCTTTAGCGGCTGTCTTTGGTATTTATGAGCGAATCATTGCCTTTCTAGCTCATATCACAAAAAATTTTAAAGCTAATGTTCGTTTCTTTTTACCTGTTGGCCTAGGTGGACTGACGGGTATCTTTATTTTATCATTTGCCGTCAGCTTTCTACTTGGAAATTATCAAACTACGATTCTATGGTTTTTCGTTGGCTGTATTGTTGGAACTGTCCCTGCTCTTTGGAAAGAAGCTGGAAAAAAAGGGCGAGATGTTAAAGATATAGTGAATATGGTATTAACCTTTATCGTCTTTTACTTTTTTTTATCGTATGGTGAGCATTTATTTGTGACTTATATCGAGCAAAATATTTGGACTTGGTTATTAGCAGGTGCTTTAATTGGGTTAGGAATGATTGTTCCGGGCTTAAGTCCATCAAATTTTTTAATCTACCTAGGAATGTATAAAGCGATGTCTGATGGGATTAAGAACATTGATTTAGGTGTGATTATTCCACTTGGTATGGGTGCTGTTCTTTGTGTATTATCATTATCTAAGTTGATTAACTTAATTCTTGAAAAGGCCTATCCAACGTTATTTCATTTTATTTTAGGTGTCGTCTTTGCGTCAACAGTGATCATTGTTCCGGTTGACTATACAGACTTTAATTGGGTAGGTATCCTTGCCTGTGTTGTTTTATTTGAATTAGGTATCTTGCTTGGCTGGTGGATGAGTGATTTAGAAAATAGGTACACGTAAGATCATTTAAACATACAAAAAAGCTTTGAGAAAGGAGCTTATCATTGGTAAAGGTATTTTCAGATTTGATTCAATTTCGTGGTTCCCATTATCAATTTGGCTATCTCCAAGGTGAGCGATTGAAAGACTCGATCTTGTTGAAAAACCGTGAAGCACAATGGCAGAAACGCCGAAAACATCAATTTGAGACGGATAATGAGGTGGCGATTAACCTGCTTGATCAATATGCACCAGGTTTAACAGAGGAAATTCAAGGTCTTGCTGATGCGCTTGACTGGTCATTTGAGCGAGCTGTTCAAGAGTTCAGTGGCTATTATGTAGAATATGAACGAAGCGGCTGTTCAATTATGACGGGAACGGATTTTTTTGTGCGAAACTATGATAGTCACCCAAGTGGTTATGAAGGACGTTTGCTTATTTTTCAACCCAACGATGGGGGTTATGCAACGATTGGACCATCGATGCAAATCACGGGGCGAATGGATGGGATGAATGAAAAGGGATTGGCGATCGGCTATAACTTTACCAATCGAATCGGTTCCGCAGATGGCTTTGTTTGTAATATGATCGGTCGAATTTTGCTAGAAACTTGTACAACTGTTGATCAAGGCATCGCACTGTTAAAGTCGATTCCGCATCGTACATCATTTTCGTATGTATTGTTTGATCAAAAAGGGGACTCGGTTGTTGTCGAAGCAAGCCCACGAACTGTTATTGTTCGTCCAGCAAATATGTGTACCAACCATTTTGAATTATTACATGAAGAAAATCGTTACAAAAATGATGAATCGATCGAACGACTGAACAAGATTAAAAGTAAATGGCGTCCAAATCTATCGCTTAAGGCAGCTTATCAAACGTTTAATCAACGAATAAATGGTATTTTTTCGGATCGCTACTCGATTTGGTCAGGCACCCTACACACGAGCTTATATCAACCTGAAACACTGATGACTCTGTTTGGCTTAGGAGCTGACCAAATGCCGGTTAGAATAGATTTGGGTGCATTTTTACAAGGTGAAACGATTCGAATTAAGTGTATAACCGGAAAGCTGAAAAGCGATACACCATTTATTAATGATCGACAAATTGGGAAAAATAAATAGCTAAAGCAAAAGATTGGGAACTATTGCTTTGGCTATTTGTATTTAATCGTTATACTTTTCTAAGAAAGAAACTAAGCTTTTTGCCGCATTTGTCGTATCTTCGATATCTACGTTATCCGTTTTCGTTTGAAGGAAAGAGATGACGATATTTTTATAGCTTATTGATAATAAATCAACATGTTCTGTAAGTTCTTCCTCAATACCTGCAAAGCCATCTATAGCATTATAATATAGGATGTCATTCCCTATATAATTATCTGTATAAGCTAGCGTTATGGTAATTAATGAATCTCCTTGTTCATGTAGAAAAAGTAACGATTCTTGAGTAGCGTTGATAGGTGATTCCTGCGTTCCATCTAAGGTAATATACTGGCGTTTTCCGAAGCTCAATTCTTCATCAATTATGATAATTGAATAATCAAACGTACTTGCTTGCAATTGATAATTAGGAATTTCTAATTCTTCTTCCAGTTTTCCAACTAAAGATTGATAGTCTTCAAATGTTAAAGCCTCATCTTTTTCACTTAATGAATTTTCTAATGGTTCAACGGGATCCTTATCAAGATCCTCATTTTGATCTGAACATGATACAACAATAAAAAGCAGGCAAATAATAGATAAGGCGTTTAACATTTTCAAGGTTCATCACCCTTTCTCGTTATTTTTATATGTCGTAATTGTTTGCAATTGGTTTATTTATACATGAACTAACAATCCTTGCTTCTCCTATGAATACAGGTGTCAGCCACAATATGTTGATTTTGAATATATATTTATAGTTGTTTTTCTAATTGTTTAATTTCTTCAATATCAAGCTGAGTGACCCTTGCAATAAACGCTAAGTCAGTTTTTTCTTTTAGCATTTCAACAGCCACTTTCTTAACACCAATTAATTCACCTTCTTTTTTTCCAATCTCTTTCCCTTTCTCCTCATAAGAAATTGTTAACTCCAAAACTTTGTCAGCCTCGGGTAATTTATTGATCTCAGTCATTAATTGTTCCTCCTCATCTTCGGTTAATTTCAAGTAACTTTCAAAAAAACCGTAGATCATGCGTTGTTTGGCAGGGTTTAGTTCCATTCTTGTAATCATGCGCAGGAATTCCTTTTTTACTTGCACGCGTTCTTCCTTGCTATAACCCATCTCAGACAATAAGGCAGCTGCAACAGGATTGTTTGAGCGAATATAGTCACGCCAGTACTGCTTTTTAAGGTGAAGAGTCAAATAGTTGAAGGTTAAGACAGGCAAGAAGTCAAAAGCCATCGTATAACAATTTTCTTCCCAATTTGCATCATGACTTAAAATGGCAATCGGAATAATTGGCTTCCGATATTTGTTGTACAGCATGCTGAAATAATGATACATTCGTTCACTGAAATGTGCTTGTTGATAGCTTTGAGGTTCAATATGCACAATAACAACAACGTCCGTTCCTTTCAAGATTGTTTCAATGACAATGTCCAGTCGATGTGTTTTCCCTTTAGTTATATCGGTATGCATTTCTTCGGAGAGAGGTTTAATCCGGTGAAAATCAATGTTTTTATGAACATCGGGAAAAAAGACAGCAAGGAATTCGGCGAAAAACGTGTGGATGAGCTCCTTATACAGTAGGTCATGTTGTGTGTAGTTAGACAGTGGGGGCTTTTCTTTGACGAGTAGCGGCATAGCTACCATTCGATCACTTCCTTAGAGGTTTTGGATGAGGTGATCATGGTGTTATATCTGACTATAATATAGCATGGTTCTATTAAAAGGACAATGCTCTGTTTTAAGGTGTTTAATGAGCCTAAAGTCTATTAAAACGGACAAAGACCATATGAAAGCAGGTCTATATTTGATTTCATACAGCTATATATTTAAAGAAATGCTTCATTTCACTAAAGTTGGATAACCTTTTTTGATCTATCTCAAATGTTGCTGAAAAGATCTAGTGCGAGAAGCTGGATTTTGTTTTGTTACGCATTAGTGTGACATGATATTTGTTTTTCTAAGCAACGAAATAAGTAAATTTGAAAATTTGGTCGACAAAGACTTGTGCGTTGAAAAACTCCCATTGATTAAAGTTCTGTTTTATACTTCAAAATTTCAGAGAATAACAATGGATGTAGACAGTTAATCATTTATCTACATCCATTTTTTTTATTAATAGGGTTTACAACTCTGTGATTGTCTTGATTATTTTTGCTTCATTCTCATCAAGCATATTCTTGTCAATAAACGTATTAATGGGTTTATTCATTTCCTTTGCTAAATCCTGTGTTTCATCTTGATTTCCAACCATATAAATATACTCCCAATTCTTGTCCTTAGCTAATTTATCAAGCTTAGCAGCAATGCTCTTATACCAACGATGACGATTGGCTTCAAAGCGTTTATTAAATTGTTCGCGTTTGACACTTTTACCACCAGAGCTAACTGTTGCTTGGGCATGGTGTGGGCCCGTATGTTTTTTCCAACTCTCAGTATCAAGATCAAGCTCATAATAATAGGAATCAAGTGTACTTCCTAACTCGGTTTCAATAATTTTAACCGCTTCTTTTTGAGTTAAAATAATTCCCGATTTCGGATAGGTATGATAGAGGTTGAGTAATTGGTCAACCTTTGCTATTTCCTCCCAATAAAGTTCTGTTGTAACAGGGACTTGAAATAACTCAGCAAACCAAATCGATTCATCTGGAGTCGCAAAAATAATGACACTTTTAGCTAAATTTAGTTCGTTTTCAGCCATGAAATCTTTTACCTTGTTTTTAATTTTACAAAAGTTATCAAGTTCAGCCTGATTTCCATCTTCTTTTAAGTATTTTTCAAATTGTTGCAAGCCATTTTTTAAATGAATCCGCCATTCTCCGCCTTGTTGATCAGGATCGGCTGGATCAGTATTTAAATACATAGTAAATACACGCTCTGGTTTTTCTAAATAAATACTTTCTAATTTTTTGATTTCTTTATTGATATCCATACGTCGCATCTACTCCTTTTAGAAATTTAGATTATATAATCATTTAACCTAATTTGGGATGCGTTAAACATGAATATATATCCAAAAAAAATCACAGTAGGGTGGAGGCACCATCAATATAGACTTCGGTACCTGAAATATGATTTGAAGCATCGGAGCCAAGGAAATAAACGAGTTCTGCAACTTGTTCTGGTGTTCCTGGTTTTCCATCTAAGGGTTGGGCTCCTTCAGGATACTCAACAGGGATTTTAATTTTTTCAAGGTTATCTTCTTCTTTAAATGTATTCTCACCAATATTGGTTTTAATCCAGCCAGGGCAAATTACATTGACTCTAATTTTATAATTTGACAGCTCTAGAGCAGCCATTTTTCCAAAAGCCATTTGGCCAGCTTTACTTGAACTGTAGGCAGACATTCCAAATCCCGAAAATTTTCGATTCCCGTTAATTGAGCTTGTCAGGATGATGCTGCCTCCTTTTTTCTTCATATGTGGAATGGCATATTTAGTGGTCAAGAAAGTTCCTTTCAAATTTGTCTCAAGGGTCTGGTCCCATTCTTCAGGCGTTATATCTTCAATCGGTGCAACGATACCATTAATGCCAGCATTGGCAAAGACAATATCCAGTCGTCCAAACTTATCTACAATTGAATCAATCGCACCTTTTATCTGTTCAGCATTTTTGATATCGGCTTCTGCTATATAGGCATGTCCTTTTATTTTATCAATTTCATTTTTAACTGACTCAGCGTTCTCTTCTTTAATATCAATCAGACCGACCTTAACTCCTGCCTTCGCAAACTGAATGGCAGTTGCTTTTCCAATTCCAGAACTTGCACCAGTAATGATGGCAACACGATTTTTCATAACTTGTGTCATGATCTTTAGTCTCCTTTTATATTAATTGATGTCGTTATCTGTAATATACCCAATTTTTAATGATAGACACTTTTTTTCATTACCATTGGCTAAAAAATTGAAAAGGATCGTAAAAGAGTTTAATATGAGCATAAAGACTATCAAGCAAGAAAATGAAATAAATATAGGAGTATGATGTATGATGATTGAAATGAAAAAAGAATTAACAAAAAGAAGAGAACTTATCCAATTTTTCAAAAATTATTCTTTTAAAATAAAAAGAACGAGTCAAGTTGTTGATGAAACAGGGGTAAAATTATCTTTGGATCATTATGAGGGCTTGGGAAAGAAAAATGCTCATCCAATGATAAGTGTGAATGCTGAGGAGTCATTGGTAAGCTTAACAACCCCAATGATAAAAAAGGTCAATGAGGCTAAAAATTATTTAGCAGCTATTCATGAGGTGTTCTTAAGAACTATAGTAAAGCAGGGGTATTTATATCCATTGAGTGAGGCATTAAATGATGCTGATCATAAAAGTAAGGGTGCTATTCGACTCTTTTTATCAGTGGATGATTCCTTATTGAACGAATTATTTAAAAAATCAACTTACTTTGAAGATTATATTGATTATAAAAATACAATCTATCAGGCAATTGCAAATAATTTATCCCAATATCAATGGTTGATTGACCATCTACTAAATTATCAAGCTAAAAGTAAGAGCATGGTTAAGCATGATAGCCATGAGACTGCCTCTATCGAGATGAACGCCATTGATTTAAATCCATTTGAAGCGAATGGGATATCAGAAAAAGACCTACGATTGATTGGCTTGTTATTTTTATTTGCGATTTATAATATAGGTGCAGAAAAACACATGGATAGACCAGCCCATGAAAATCACTTTAAAGAAGCCGCAAAGTTTTTAGAAAAAGTTTTGGAAATGATGGAAGAACTAAATTTTGCAGAAGAAGACAAACAAATCGTATTGGAACAGATCCAACAGTCAGAAAATACAATGAGAGACTTGATCAATCAGGAAATGATAAATAACAAGTCTTTATTTAATTTTGCAATGGAAAAAGGGAAATTATATCATGACCAAGCATGGGAAAAACCATTTCAATTATCCGGTTTTCATGACATGGAATTGTCCACACAACTTATGTTAGCTAGCGCTATTCAAAAGGGAATCAGTTTTCAAGTATTGGATAAAAATGATCAATTTGTCAAACTCTATTATAAAGAACATATAGAATATGTGAAAAATACGAATATGACTAGCCTCGATACGTACATTTCGCCATTGATCATGGAAAATAAAACGGTCACGAAAGAAATATTAAGCCAGAATGGGTTTAGAGTTCCAAATGGAAAGGAGTTCTCTAATTTAGAAGCCGCCTTGCTAGCTTATCAGGAATTTTGTGATATGAATATCGTTGTGAAACCCAAATCAACAAATTTTGGCTTAGGAATCTCTATTTTTGAAAAGGGATTTTCACGTGAGCACTTTGAGGAAGCAATAAAAATAGCATTTTCTGAAGACGATTATGTACTAGTAGAGGAATTCATAACGGGGACTGAATATAGGTTTTATGTGCTTGATGGAAAAGTAGAAGCCATTCTATTGAGGGTTCCCGCAAATGTCGTAGGCGATGGCAAACACACAATCAAAGAGTTGGTGGAGAGCAAGAATTCTGATCCACTACGCGGCACTCATCATCGGGCACCATTAGAGTTAATCAAATTAGGAGATATTGAACTTTTAATGCTAAAAACTCAAGGTTATCGTATCGATGATATACCAAAAGAGGGTGAAACAGTCTATTTAAGGGAAAACTCTAATGTGAGCACGGGTGGAGATTCGATTGATATGACGGATGATATGGATGAAAGCTATAAGAAGATTGCTGAACAGGCTGTCAATGCATTAGGGGCATTTGTTTCTGGAATTGATTTAATGATTATTGATAAACACAAAAAAACGAGTAAGGAATCATTAGACTATGGCATAATAGAAGCGAACTTCAATCCCGCCGTGCATTTGCATACCTACCCTTATCAGGGAAAGTCAAGACCTTTAGTAAGTAAAATGTTGGACAAACTATTTCCAGAGGTAGCTGATTTATCACAGATAACCGTCCGTAAAACTCCCGCCTCAAAATAGAGAAAGAAAATGAATCTATATAGGCGGGAGATCAGGTGAGCTAATGTCCTGATTCACTCGAGCCAACACGATGTTGGTCACACAAGCGTTTTCGCAAATGTTTTCGGTGGGACGAGTAACGGCAAATATCTTCGGTGGGGTGAGTCATCACACAAAGGAAAGCTACGAAGTATTTGCATCGCAAGAGTAAGTGACTTACTTATTCTGAGCCCCAGTCGCAGGTCTTTTTGATGGGACGAGTAATCGCAATCCCAAATAATTTCGATGGATGATTACTCGTCTCATCGTAAATATCTGCATGGTTTATCCCACTGAAAACCATTGTTCCCCGAGTTTTATAGACAGTTATCTATGATAAAATGTAGTAAATGTGATTGAAAATAACGAGCAAACAGGTTGTTTCTTAAAATTAACATTATTCTTATATAAACTGCGAGTAAAAGGAGGCGAATTATGAAAAGATTAGTCATTATTACAGTTGGTAAGACTCATAGTGGAAAAAGTACCTTTGCAAAGGATTTAGAACAAGCATTAGAGAACGCATTTGTTATGGATCAAGATAACCATGCAGAGTTTATAAATACTTATTATCAAAAATTGCAACCCCTATCGGGGCCTAATACTCTGAAACATTCTATCTCGCATTTAATTGTTGATTATGCTAAGAAACATACCGATTTACATATTATTGTCAGTAATTCAAATCGAGGTCTAAAAGGGCGAAGATATTTATTGGAGGAAATCTACCCAAAAGATGAATTTATCCGTATTTTAGTTCATTTTGATATTCCGGATGAAGTTCTGCATGATAGAGTGATTAATAGTCAGCGTTGTACAAATATATTCAGACTTGCCTCCAATTTTGAAGAAGTGTTGTTAAGACAACAGGCTGATTCCCAATTAGAAGGTGTCGTAGATCCCGTTGAAGGGGAAGCAAACTATTTGTTCGTCATTAAGAATAACGATGAAGCGGACTCTGTCATAGAAAAAATTACTCATATCTCTAAAAGTTTATAAATACATCTCCGTTTAGAATGGAAATCTGGTGAAAATAGGAACTCATATAAAGGCGATGAATACTGAATTCCTATTTTTTATCCAATCTCCTCCACGTCTTAATTCAGTTTCTCTTCAGTCTTTGTGTAAATATAAAAGGGGTTAGTACTATAGATATCATTGAGCAAACTATGGTAAATATTAGAACTGCCGTAGATGTAAGTATCCTAGAGTCAAAGAGATTATAACTGAAAAGAGAATCGATAAAGGCAAATAAATTTACGCCGTTAATCGGTTGTATATGCAAAAATTTTTTTACACTCATCGCTACATGTCCACTATTTTTTAAAAATAGGGGTGGAGCAATTAATAAAGTGGATATAATCAGGGATGGATATGTTTTCTGAGATATAGAATTTATAAAAGCCCCAATAAGAGCGATGCACATGATAGCTAGCCATGCGATGAGCATATAATAAATATACAATTGCCCAATCGATAGATTGTATATCATCGTAAAAAATTCAGGTAAAATTTGTATCTGCGAATGCCAACCAGATACCCCTAAAAGTCCCAATACGATAGAAGATACGATCGTACTGCAGATTAAAAATTCCAATGTTAAATAAGTGAGCATCGCAAATATCTTCTTAAAACCTATCGATACTAGCTTTTTTCTCCCCATAGCATTTAGAATAATAGCCATGTTTTGTTCCTTTTCAAAGGAAAAAAGCTGATTGGATATGATAATAGCCGAAAGAACGATGGCAAAATAGACGAGAAATAAAGCATTAATTAAAGTAGGCCATTGGTCGATAAATTCAAAGGTAAAAGGTTTTTCTATCTCAGCGGCTCTTTTTAAGGCTTCTTGTTTTTCAGCATTCGATAGAGAATGACTGCCATAGAAATCTATCTTCTCCTCTACTTGTTTTATATTCCGCTCATAGAAGTCATCTACATTGGGGAGATGGCTAACTTGAAATTCACTAGATCCTGTATAGGGTAGATAGGCTTCTCGCAAAAGAAGGAAAAATCCCGGATATGTGTCTTCGACTTGAAAATATGCCTTTTCTATATCTGGATGTGATTTATAAAATGCAAGGGCATCGTTTAATTTCTCGGTAGTTAATATCCCAGATGTCTTCTGCCTTTGTTCTCTTTCACTTTTAAACCCATTTAACCCTGTTATTACAATTTCTTCACCAGTAGAATAATCATAACTTTCATAATCATGGATAAAGAAAATGGGCATAGCGATGGATAATAATAGGGATATCACCAGTAAAATCATAACCGCTGGACTTTTATAAAACTTTTTACTTTCATTAATCATTGAAACACATCCTCCATAAAGAGTTAGTCTTTAGTAATCTTTTATCCTCAAAATAAATAATTGAGGTGTGATTAAAAAACAGACGATTAAAATGATCAAAGTATAAAAAATAATCGCTGTCGTTGTAAGCATTTGAATGTTAAAGAACTTATATATCTGGAGTGATGCTATATTTTCTATTATCGCAAACCCATTTATCGGTTGTATGTTTAAAACTTTCCCAATCGTTACCGGAATAGAATCAAACTTTATAATGACTATAGGAAGAAAGGTTACTAAAAAGCCAATGATTAATGATAGATACGATTTTTGCATGAATGCATTTATAGTTGCAACTAAGATCCCTATTGCCATCAGACAAAGCCACCCCATAAATAAAGCTAACAAATACGCGCTACCAAAGGTTAATTGATGGATAGAAGTAAAGAATTCAATTTGAATTTGACTTGACATTCCATCAATTCCAACAGCTGAAAAGGTAATGACAGAAACGATTAATACACTCATTAAAAAAACGATGCTTAAAAAAGTTAGCAAGGCAAGTACTTTATTGATTCCAATCTTTTTCAGTTTTTTCTCTCCAAAGGTAACTAAAATCATATCCATCTTCTTTTCTTTTTCATAAGAAAAAAGTTTTGATCCGACAACAATGGCAGATATAGCAATAACAATAAATAAGATATTCAATGATTGATAAACGTCTATCCATTGTCTACTAAAATCTATCCTAAATGGTGTTTCTACAGAATTCGCTTTTTTTAATATGATATCTTTTTCCCAAGCTTTATAGTCATCTGGCAAATTATTTAGGATTTCGGTTATTTTTATTGTATTTCTATTGTAAAAATCGTTCCCATTTTCAATTTTATTTAGATTTTCTATTTCACTTGTCATGCCTGGTGAATAAGCATCAGTCAATAAAAAAAGAACACCAGGGTATTTTATATCGGTTTCTAAGAAAGCTCTATCCTGTTCTGGTATTGACTGATAGTAAGCTAAAATTTCATTTATTCTATCAATACTCAGCTCTCCTTTTGAGTTTTCATATCTTTCTTTTAAAACTTGAATAGCAGCTTTACCTTCCACTCGATTCGTATTATCAGGAGATTCGATAATAGAAAAACTTTTTATCGGTGCTATGGAAACGCCAATCGAAACGATAAAAACGAGTAAGACTAATATTTTTACATGCAGCTCACTCCAGTACTTTTTTAATTCATCAACCATCTGAATGTGCCTCCTTTTTAAAGTTAATCAGGTATACATCATTTAAAGTTGGCTTTACTTTTACTGCATTCGGTACTGGACTATTTGCACTGATAATTCTACCTTTAATCATTCCCTCTGCCTCATAAATCATTGATACAGAATATGTTTCACCTTTATTATGTCGTTTCAGTTCGTTATGCATATCTATTTCATTGTCAAAATCCGCCTCCCATACCCAATCAATGCATGTATTAATCAATTCCCTTTCCGTACCCTTCATGACAAAATGTCCATCTTTCAATATAAAGATTTCTTTTGCGATAAACTCTAAATCACTTACAATATGTGTTGAAATGAGTATGATCTGCTCCTGTCCAAAACTGGAAATATAGTTTTTAAAATTAATTCTTTCTGTCGGATCTAAACCTGTCGTGGGTTCATCAAGCATGACTATTTTAGGATTGAATAAAAAAGCTTGAGCCAATCCGACTCTTCTTAATTGTCCTCCCGAGAGTGCCTTTAATTTTTTAGCTTTGATATTCGTTAGATTAAATAAGTTCAATTTTTTATCTATCTCCTCATTTACTTTATCTTGGTTAAGATTAACTTTTATATTTCCCAAATAGGAGAGAAATTGATAAATCGTCATATCTGGATAACCTCCAAAACTTTGAGGTAAAAAGCCTAACAGAACATCTCCTTTTTTATGTAGCTCAGGGTAAATGACTTTACCTTGATAATTCGTTAAAAACCCATTAATTATTTTAAAAAGGGTTGTCTTACCTACACCATTGGCGCCTAAAAATCCATAGATACCATTTTCTATAGTAGCATTCACACCATTAAGAACCGTATTTTTCCCATAAGCTTTTTTTATGTTTTTTAATTCTAAATTCATTCAACTATACCTCCAACTTTATAAAGTATTACTTATTCCTGAACAACACTACTTAAAATGAAAAGAATATAGATTACTATTTAAGTGAATATCAAGATAAATGGACTATTTTGTAGTCTTGATATTTTCATATAACTTTAGCGTATCTGCTATCTGTGCTTGGTCTGGCTGACTAATATCTGCTAGTGGTGCCCCCATAACAATACTTATATATTCTTGATTTTCTATTAGTCCAAGAGTCGCCCAGCATTGTCCTGCTTCATAGGTTGTACCTGATTTTCCACCAATAATCTCAAAGCCTTTTTGATCATCTTTATTAAGAAAGGTAAGAACAGTTGATTTTAATAAAAGTCCTTCAGGGTGATCAAGAGTTGATGTGGTTTGAAAGGTCTCTTTTGTAAAAATTGCTTTAAAATCTCCGTTATCTAATGCATAGTCTAAAAGTTTTGCCATATCATGAGCCGTTGTATATTGCTTTTTATCGTGGAGTCCTTCTGGATTTGTAAAGTGTGTATTCTCTAACCCTATTTCAACAGCCTTAGCATTCATCATCTGAACAAAGTTTTCTACATTTCCTGCAACATGGATGGCTAAGGAGTTAGCTGCTTCACTACCTGAACTTAGAATCGTTCCATACAGTAGATCTCGATAAGTGACTTTTTCTCTACCATAAAATCCTGCCATTGAAGCATTTTGATTAACCATATCTTGATAGGTCTCTACATCTATTGGAGTTATTTCAGATAAATCATCAATATTTTCTAAGGCGACAATTGTCGTCATCATTTTTATCAGTGAAGCAGGATATGTTTTAGAATATGAATCTTTCTCATAAATAGCGTTCCCTGTTTCCCTATTAAGCAGATAAATGTGCGGACTAGTATATCCATCATGACTTAAGGGGAGAAAATATTCATAAATTTTGCTTCCTACTGTAAATAATGCAAATATAATAAGAATTACAATCATTATTTTCTTTGTCATTTTTAAGAACTCTTTCATATCAGTATTCCTCTTTATAGTTATTTTTCCTTACCAATTGATTTCAATGATAAATAGCTTACCAATTAACACCTTTTATTTAATTAACCTTTGTTATCAAGTAAAAAAGCATCTTTAACGGATACATTTATCGTATCAAAGTTAAAGATGCTCTTTTTCTCTTTTTACTAAAGGAAAGATAAATTTTTTCATAATAATTTCTAACGTTTTTCTTACAATAATGGAATGACTATTTTAAATTCTGTGATGTCATGGTCACTTTTAGCTTCTATAGTCCCTCCATGAAGCTCTATAATTTCTTGTGAGATAGCTAGTCCGAGACCTGCGCCCCCAGAAGAAGGATCTCTCGATGCATCTAATCGATAGAACTGTTCAAATATTTTATCTAACTTCTCTTCAGGAATTGCGTTTCCACGGTTTGAAAAAACAATTTCTATCGTCTTTTCTAATTGACTTACAGCTATTTCTATTGTCTTTTCAGGAAAACTATAGTTTATTGCATTTTTAAGCAGATTATCAAACACTCTTTCCATCTTGTTTACATCAAGCTTCACCTCTACATCTGAATCTATCGTAAGCTTGACATTCAAATGCTTTGGTAACAACATCGGTTCAAATTCAAATACAAATTGTTGGAGCATACGTGTTAGATTGACTTTACTTAGCTCAAGGGTAAGAGTTGAAAGATTGAATCGTGTTATTTCAAAAAATTCATTTATAAGCATCTCTAATCTTTCTGCTTTTTCAAGTGAGATACCGATATACTTTTCTCTTAATGCTTTTGATATGCTTTCTTCATCTCTAAGTAAACTTAAATAGCCGATGACTGATGTAAGGGGCGTTTTTAAATCATGGGCAAGATAGACTAATAAGTCATTTTTCCTTTGTTCTGCTTCTTTAGCTATTCTATTATTCTCCTTTACATTTAACCTTAATTGATTGAGCTGATATTCAGCCTCTGTCAGCTCTTTAGGAAGTTTTATATATTCATCTTGTGATTGATAGATCTGCTCTGTCGTATCTAATACTTCTTGAAGATGATCTAATGGCTTGCTCCAATAATAGTTAGCAATAACCAGAAATTCGACGCTAAAAACAATTAAAAGGATGAGTAAAGAATACTCGCTAAAAAAATTGTACAGAGGATATAAGGGTTCATCACCAGTCCATACAAATAATCTAGATAAATAAACAATAAATGAATAAAGAAGATTTGTTAATAGAAAAACAATGATAAAAGTAGCGATAAATTTGAAAAACAGAAATAACTTATTTTTCAATTTGGTAGCCAACCCCCCAGACTGTCTTGATAAATTTTGGGTGTCTAGGAGGCTCTTTTAACTTTTCTCGAAGTCTCCCAATATGAACCATAACCGTATTGTTGTTTTCAAAATACTTCTCTTCCCATACCGCTTCAAACAGTTCTTCAGATGAAACCACTTTGCCTATATGCTCAGACAAATACCAGAGTATCGAAAATTCAATCGGCGTTAGGAAGATTTCTTCTCCGTAAAGCGATACTGTGTGAGTATTCCTATTAATATACAAGCCTCTTATTTCATACTCATCTTTTGAACACTCTTTTTCCGAACTATTGTATTTTTTATATCTTCTCAATTGCGTTTTAACTCGAGCAACTAGCTCCAAAGGGTTAAAAGGCTTTGTGATGTAATCATCCGCTCCCATACTAAGCCCCGTTATTTTATCCATATCCTCACCTTTTGCCGTCAGCATGATAATAGGAAAGAAATAACTCTCCCTTATCTTTTGGCAAATCTTAAAGCCATCAATATCGGGGAGCATGATATCCAAAATAGCGATATCAAAATTGACACTATTTATTGCCTTTAAAGCATCTATTCCATTGTAAAATTTATGGATTTGATAATCTTCATTTTTTAAATAGACTTCAATCAGGTCTGCAATGTCTTTTTGATCATCTACAACTAAGATATTTTCGCCCAATTTATCTTCCTCCTTATCTCCGCTTTTTCACTACAACTGTTATCGTTTTTTCCGTTATGTATTACTTGATATTATATACAAACATTTGAACATTCTCAATATGATGACTACCATTATATGGTTTATCTAAATTAGCTACATGATATCTATCAACATTTTCAAATTGAAAGGACAAAAAAGGCCTTTTTAGTTAACGAATTATCAGAATAGACGAAAAATTTGAATTGTAGTTCATTATCCTTTAAAGTTAAAGAAACAAGGAATGGAGGGAAGACAATGTCGAAAGATTTACGGGTTAAGAGTCACGTATTTGATGATCCTAAGCGTGCCCCTAATCGTGCGATGCTTAGAGCAGTAGGCTTAACAGATGAGAGCTTTAAACAACCTATGATTGGTGTTGCTAGTACGTGGAGTGAAGTCACTCCTTGCAATATTCATTTACACGGATTAGCTGAAAAGGCGAAAGAAGGGATTCGAACAGCTGGTGGTGTACCGATGATTTTTAATACCATTACAGTTGCTGATGGAATCTCTATGGGGACAGATGGGATGCGTTATTCATTACCAAGCCGGGATGTAATTGCTGATTCGATTGAAACAGTGGTTGGTGCAGAAAACTTAGATGGTTATGTTGCAATTGGTGGTTGTGATAAAAATATTCCAGGCTGTATGATAGCGATTGGCCGGACGGATGTTCCCGCTGTCTTTGTTTATGGGGGGACAATCGCACCAGGCTATCGCAATGGTGAGAAGCTAGATATTGTTTCTGTATTTGAAGGAGTAGGGAAGCATAATAATGGTGATATATCTGATCAAGAATTACACGGTATTGAATGTGCTGCCTGTCCCGGGGCTGGATCTTGCGGAGGGATGTATACAGCAAATACAATGGCCTCTGCTATGGAAGCTATAGGCATGAGTTTACCGGGGAGCTCTTCAAACCCTGCTGAATCCAAAGCTAAATATCAGGATGTTGAAGCTGCTGGAAAAGCCGCTTACCGTCTACTTGAACTAGGAATTTATCCAAAGGACATCATGACAAAAAAAGCGTTTGAGAATGCCATTACTGTTGTTATGGCATTAGGCGGTTCGACAAATGCTGTCCTTCATTTATTGGCGATCGCACATGCCATTGAAGTGGATTTAACCTTAGCTGATTTTGATCGACTGCAAAAGAAAGTGCCGCATTTAGCTGATTTGAAACCAAGTGGTCAATATGTAATGGAAGACTTATATAAAGTCGGTGGGGTTCCTGCCGTTATGAAATTATTGCTTGAGAAGGGTTATTTAGATGGGGATTGTTTAACAGTAACTGGAAAAACACTAGCAGAGAATCTTGCTGATGCTGAAGATTTAGCTGAAGGTCAAGAAATTATTAGACCGCTAGATCATCCTTATCGTGAAAACGGTCCTTTAGTTATTTTGAAAGGAAATCTTGCACCCAGCGGGGCTGTAGCCAAAGTCTCTGGTGTTAAGGTAAAACGCCACACTGGCCCGGCAAGAGTTTTTGATACTGAATTTGAAGCAACAGAGGCTGTAATGGCTAATAAAATCAATGAAGGCGATGTCTTAGTCATTAGACAGGTAGGACCAAAGGGAGCACCAGGTATGCCGGAAATGTTATCTATTTCTGCAATCTTGGTCGGAAAAGGATTAGGTGAGAAAGTTGCCTTATTAACAGACGGGCGTTTTTCTGGTGGAACTCACGGCCTTGTTGTTGGTCATATTGCTCCAGAGGCACAAGATGGTGGCCCAATTGCTATTTTACAAGAAGGAGACTTGGTGACGATTGATTTGGATCGTCAGGAAATTAGTATGGATATTTCTGCTGAGGAAATGGAACAACGCTTTAGTCAATGGCAAGCTCCTCGTTTACATCAAAAAGGCGTGTTAGGAAAATATGCTCATAACGTTTCTTGTTCCTCATTAGGAGCAGTGACAGATCATTTCACAGATTAATTAGCAAAATGAGCTACAACTAAACTAACCATTAGTCCAAAGATGAATTAGAAAATAATTAAAGAAAATCCGAACTTATTCGAATTCTGCCCCAAGAATTCTGAATGATTGTTCGGATTTTTCTTTACTTAAAATATTTTTTGATTTGTTGTTAAACAAACGTTAGCACGTTACTGATGAATGAGTAAATATGAGTTCAGCTAAAAAAGAATCTGACAGAAGATAAAAATAGGTCGTTTTCTGTAAAAACTATGGCTAATAAGATATATTCATGGTAAAATAATCATGTGCGGAACCGATTGCGCTATCTTTGGTAGTAGATCATGCGAACTATAGTGGTAACTTCAAGGGAGGGAAGTGGTAAAGTTGGCGAAGAAAAAAGGACAAAAACAAAGGAAAATGAAAGCGAATACAGATCGAAGATTAATTCGACGTTTGTATACGCTCATCAGTGTAATAGTCGTAACATGTATTGTAGCGGCTAGTTTCATTTATACTTTTAGTTCAGAGGTAAGCAATCAAAGTGAATCGTTGGAGGAAACAGCGTCATTACAACAAGATTTTGCTGAGCTAGTTAATCATCTTAATCAAACGAGTATTGTCTATTATCAGTTAGCTACTTCTGGATATAATCAAGATTTAGCAGAAGATGCTGAACATTTTTTATCTGAAGCAAGAACGTTATTTACAGATATAACTCATAGAATTGAAGAAAATGATTCACTCGAGCATTACTTTCAAAATTTAGATGATGCAATTACTTCCTATCAATCTATTTTTGAGGAAAACTTTACAACAGTATTTTTAGGTGAAGAAGCTGATCGGATACGCAGTCGTGTTGTTCCAGTTATTACTCGGAATGAAGAAGCGATTAATACAGTGAATGAGCGGATTCAGGATAATTTATCTGATCGTAGAGATGAAACTTCAGATACTTTACACCAATCACTATCCCGGTCAGAAACAATTATCATGATTGCACTAATAGTTCTTATTATTGTGCCATTACTTTCATTATTATTCTTTGCTAAGAGTTTAAAAAGTGGTGTAAGTTTAGTCATGAAGCGAATTGAAGCATATCATGATGGTAATCTAGCTTATAGTCATGGTACAAAAAGAAATGATGAGTTTGCCAAAATTGATAGTAGATTAGCAAATATGGGTGAGCAACTCCGCTCAATCCTAAGTCGAAATCAACAAATTAGTGAAGATGTATTAAATGTTGTTCAAGCGACTTCACAGAAATCTTCGGATCAATTGAAAGGCATGAGTGAAATTGATTCAATGATGATCGAGTTTTCAGAAGAAATGGAACGACAAACTGATTTTACAGGAACGATCTCTGCGACAACAGAAGAAGTTTCTTCAAGTTCAGAGGAAATTCAAAGTTCAATAGGTAAAGTGAGTAAACAGTTAAAAGAACTAGAAACTGTTTCCGATCATGGTTTGCATTTGATGAGTGAGTTGGAGCATACCATGAAGGATTTAAATGACCAAACATCGGGAACCTCAGATCGAGTTGATCATATGCAAGGTCATCTTGAACATATTACGTCATTTATTCAAGGAATTGATGACATTGCTGATCAAACGAACTTACTTGCGATTAATGCTTCTATTGAAGCAGCAAAGGCTGGTAAGGAAGGGCGAAGTTTTGCAGTTGTAGCAAATGAAATTAGAAAATTATCACAAGGTACAAATGATTTTTCAAATCAGACAAAAAATGTTTTAGAGGAATTAAGTAAAGAGGTAACTCATGTTGTGACCGCATTTACCCATTTCAAGGCAGACACTCTTCAGTCTTTAGAAAAAACGGCTGAATCAGCAGCGATATTTAAACAAATTTCGACTGACAATTCAAAGGTCACTCGTGAGCATCAGGAAATCGATCAATCAATTATGGAAATTAATCAAGCCATCGAGAATGTGGTCGAGTCTGTTACAGAATTAGTTAATGGTGCAACCGTATTGCAAGAAAAGAGTTCATCAGTCGCAAAAATTGTCGAAGATCAGACAAAGCGTCAAGAAGAATTGACGAATGAAGTTATCTCGTTAGAGGAAACAGCGACACTTTTAAAAGATTAATTTTATAAATATTTAAGCGTTTTCAAATAAAATAAATATTTTATTAAAAAGGGTTGTAATTTTAACTGGAACAATAGTATAATATAATCAACAGATGGTGCAAGCGATTTCATTGAAAGTTGATTATTGAAAGAGTCTACACCATTTTAAACAATCAGTTGCAAGCGATGACACGTGCCTTTAATTAATTAATTTCTTATTATTTTAACTAAAGTTGCCAAGTTATTCATTCATTAGCAATAAAGAGTTTTATAGTTTAATAGGTACGAGTGAGTGGCTAGTCATCTGGTTGGAATTTATGATTACTCACTATATAAGAGGGGGAAGACAAATGTTTAAAAGTAAGTCAAAGTCATTTTGGTTAATAGCAGTTCTAATGTTAGTTCTGTCAATGTTTTTAGTTGCTTGCGGTGGAGATGATGGCGCAGAGGCTCCAGCAGATGATCCAACTGGTGAAGAAACAAATGATGAAGGCGGAGATGGTGATATTCCAGAAAAACCGGAATCATTGTCAATGTGGGTAAACGATGAAGAATCGCAAATAGATGCTTATGAAGAAATCACAGCGCGATTTGAAGAAGAGTATGATATTGCTGTTGAGCTGATCCCATATAGCATGCTAGATCAAATTGATGGTATGGGATTAGATGGACCGTCTGGTCAAGGTCCAGATTTATTCTTCCAACCACATGACCGAATGGGAGATGTTCATTTACAGGGGTTAGCAGCTGAATTAGAATTTACAGAAGAACAAGAAGCACGTTTAGCTGAGTATAATGAAGAGGCTGTGACATCATTCAGCTTTGAAGGAATTCAATATGGTATTCCAGCTGTTACTGAAACATATGCACTATTCTACAATACTGATTTAGTTCCTGAGGCGCCAGAAACGATGGACGAGTTGATGGATATTGCACGTGATTTAACAGATGGTGACACATATGGCTTCTTGATGAATGCACTTGATTTCTACTTTGTTTACCCGTTCCTAACAGGTCCAGGCGGCTATGTATTTGAACAAGATGCCGATGGTATTTATAATCCAGAAGATATTGGCCTGAATAATGAAAGGGCAGTTGAAGGTGCAACCACGATTCAAACATGGTTTGAAGAAGAATTAATCCCACAAGGTATCGATATGGATATTATGACTGGATTATTTATGGATGGCCAAGTAGGCATGGTTGTTGATGGTCCATGGGCAATTCCAGATTACGTAGGTGCTTTAGGTGATAGCGTACAAATTACGACATTACCAGAAGAAAATGGTGAAGTATTGAGTTCATTTGCAGGAAACAAAGGTTGGTTAGTCAACTACTATACAGACAACCAATATTGGGCAACAGAATTAGCTTTATTTATCACAAATGAAGAAAGTTCAACAACCTATTATGAAGTGGCTGGTGAATTACCTGCACATACGGCAGTTGAAATTGAAGATGAATTAATGGATGCCATCTTTGAACAAACAGAATATGCAGAACCAATGCCGAATATCCCAGAGATGTCACAAGTGTGGGAACCAATCGCTGATGCATTAACATTCATTACTCAAGGTGATGATCCACAAGAAGTATTAGATGAAGCTGTAGAGATTATTGAAGAAGAAATTGACATGATGGGTCAATAAGTTTTAGAGGAGGAGGGATTGAGAGATGATAACTTCTCAATCCCATCTCTTTTACTAGGAGGGAAAGGCAAATGGCTGCAGAGAATAGTCAAAAAACCGAAAGCAATCATGAGAGTCAGGCTAATTCAAATCATAACCCCACTTTAGCTTTGTTACTCTCACTTATCCCCGGATTTGGACAAGTTTATAACAAACGTTATATCAAAGGTGCAGTAATCTTCGTTTTATTTGCTGCTTTTGTGATTGTTATGTATGACTATATGTCTTCGGGTCTTCAAGGCTTAATTTCTTTAGGACAAATAGAGAGAGAAGATGATTCACGAGTATTTTTAAGTCAAGGAATTTTAGCTTTAATCTTTCTAACATTTTTTGTTATTTTCTATGTATTAAATATACAAGATGCACATCGAGATGCTTTGAAAATAAAACGTGGTTGGAAAGTGACAGGTGTTATTGAAGGATTCAGAAATGCTTGGGACGCGGGTTTCCCATATCTATTAGTTGGACCAGGGTTATTATTATTAATCTTCGTTGTTTTGTTCCCATTACTTTTTATGGGTTTCCTAGCATTTACGAATTATAACTTATATAATGCACCACCAAGAAACTTATTAGATTGGGTTGGATTTGATAACTTTATTAGATTGTTTACCCTTGATGAGTGGCGAACAACCTTTTTAAATGTTTTATCATGGACCTTGATTTGGACGTTCTTGGCAACAACGCTTGCTATCATTGTTGCTATGTTCTTAGCTATTTTAACAAATGATAAACGATTGAAATTCAAAAAACTGATTCGAACTGTATTTATTTTACCTTGGGCTGTTCCAAGTTTTGTTACGATTATTATTTTCTCAGCGCTATTTAATGATAACTTTGGCGCAATTAATGCTGATATCATTCAGCCGCTATTTGGTGTAACGATTCCGTGGTTAACAAGTACGACATGGACAAAAGTAGCCTTAATTATGATTCAAGTCTGGCTTGGCTTCCCATTTATTTTTGCTTTATTTACTGGTGTATTACAGGGAATATCGAGTGATTGGTATGAGGCAGCAGATATGGATGGAGCTACACGTTGGCAAAAGTTCCGGCATATCACTTTTCCACATTTGATGTTTGCAACGGGGCCTTTATTAATTACCCAGTATACATTCAATTTTAATAACTTTAATATTATCTATCTTTTCAATGGTGGAGGGCCGCCACTTCGCGGTCAATCAGCAGGTGGAACGGATATCTTGATTTCATGGATTTACAATCTGACGTTTACCAATTCACAATATAGTATGGCTGCTGCTATATCGATTATCTTAGGAATTATCGTAGCGACATTTGCTTTCTTCCAATTCCGTCGTTCTAAATCCTTTACAGAGGAGGGGACATACTAATGGCTAAAACAAAAAAACCTGTGAGCCGAAAAACAAAAAATGTAATTGAATTAACCTTAATGTACCTGATTATTGGGATTATGTTTGTCATTATTTTCTATCCATTAGTTTGGGCATTTGGTATGTCACTTAACCCAAGCTCTAATCTTTACGGAGCTTCAATTATCCCTGAAAATTGGTCCTTTGTGCATTACGAATGGTTATTTACCAATCCGAGAAGTAATTATTTACTATGGTATCGAAATACATTAACCGTTGCTATTTCAGTATCTATTATCGGTACATTATTAACCAGTTTCACAGCCTATGCTTTTTCACGTTATCGTTTTAAAGGAAGAACGCATGGTTTGTATGCTTTCTTATTATTACAAATGTTTCCGGTATTAATGGCAATGGTAGCCTTGTATATTCTACTAAATACAATTGGATTATTAGATAGTCTACTTGGATTGGTTATCATTTATATTGGAGGAAATATTCCAATGAATGCTTTTCTAGTCAAAGGATACTTTGACACATTACCAAAGGAATTAGATGAATCAGCCAAGATGGATGGTGCAGGTCATTTTAGAATTTTCTTTCAAATTCTATTACCACTTGCTAAACCCATTTTAGCAGTTGTTGCTTTATTTAATTTCATGAATCCATTTATGGACTTCATTTTACCGCGGATTGTTTTACGTAGTCCGGAAAAGTATACATTAGCTTTAGGTCTATTCAACTTTGTTAATGATCAATTTGCCAATAACTTTACCCGATTTGCTGCAGGTGCGATTTTAATTGCTGTACCGATTGCAACGGTATACCTATTCCTGCAAAAATATTTGATCTCTGGACTTGCTTCAGGAGCAACAAAGGGTTAAAGTTTAAATTTAACCAATGAGTAGGAATGTCTCTCCTTATTGGTCATACATTCAGAAAAATCGAACCTTTCCAGTCTATGAATCTCTTCTCCCCTTTCTTTTTATCGTTTTAGAGACTATATGGACTGTTAAGGTGTAATAATAGGATAATGAAAAAGAACTGTTGCCCAATGAAAATTAGTTGGGCAACAGTTTTTTTGTTGGGAGTTTTAGAAAGGGGAGTGAAACACTCTATTCGGTTTTTGAATTGAAATCTCATTTGAAACATCGAATAGAAGAGTCCTATCTGGTATTTTAGTTTGGAATTTTGTTTAAAATGTTTGCTAGAAGTCCTCTATCCGACAAATTGACTTGCAATTGGTATGAAATGCTTGATAGAAGCCCTCTATCTGATATTCTGCTTGAAATGAAAGCTCAAAACATGTGATAGAAGCAAACTATCTGACTTTTTAAGCAGGGAGTTCAAATAAAACATGAAATAGGCGCGTTTTACTTGGCTTTTGAATGGCAACTAAGTTTATAGGTTCTCGTAAAGGACTTGTTGGGGATATCCCTAGGATATATAAATAACACTTGACTAATCGTAGGAAGAAGCTATCGCTGTACATCAAATATTTTGTAACGCCTTTTTTATATGTAAGGAAAGAATAAAATTTCAACAGACGTTTTTGATAAGGAGAATAACCGCGCTAAGGAAGGTTATCGAGCGATTATATCGCAAGAATAAGTGGTTTTCTAATTCTGGAACTTAATTTTTTGGGGCAAGTAATTATAAATTACTATGGTGAAACGAATAATCACAGCCCTAGCTCCAGACTTATTGAGAAGCTACGGTAGGTAAAAAAGATCTTCTTTTATCAACGTTGAGCTCAAGTTCGTGGAAAGCGTAGTGTTTCCCTGTAGCTGTCTTATTAATCTAACAATTTTGGTAGTTTCAGCTCCAGTCCAAAAAGAGACGTTTTGTCGGTGATAAATAGCAGATAAACGATCAAAGTAACTAGTCATTAGACGAAATAAGATTTTATTAACTAGATCAAATGATCAAAATATATGAATTTAACGCAAACGTTAGCACTTAGAAACACCTCGAAAATAATTTGATTTAAAAGTCACCATTGTTTACTTTTATAAAGCTTGAAATAACATATTAGATCAATTTCCCCACTACTAAATGCATGCTACCGCACTATAATTAATGATATTTATTTTCTTTTGGTAGTTGAAATATAACTAGTTTAATAGTAGAATAATAATGTAAACGGTTGCATAGATATTTTGGAATATTTTCTATGCGACATTTTTCTTCATGATAATGCAAACGTTTACGCTGTTTTCGATAACTTTGAAAAACTAGCAAAGAAAGGAGTATTTTTAGACAATTATTTGTTTATTTATGACGAAAGGGGCTTATTATGGCTAGGAAAAGAAGAAGGAATCGTATCACTGCACTAAGTATGATTTTTGTATTATTATTGAGTATGTTAACAAGCGCTTTACCTAATCCAGTTGTTTATGCTGAAGCAACTGATCAGGCGACAGAAGCAATAGAAGATAATCATATACGGATTCATTATGATTATGGTGATCTTGAGCTAGAAGATTTAGCCTTGTGGTTATGGGGTGATGTCTTAGAGGACTCAGACGATGTGGGTGATTGGCCGAATGGTGAGTATTTCACAGCAGATCAAACGACTGAATTTGGTGCTTATTTAGATATTCCTTTAGTTGAAGACGCGGCTGAAATTAGCTTGCAAGTGGTTAGTTCAAATGAAGAGACGCATGTAGATGATGTGAACATTGAATTGATCAGCCCTGAAGCTAATGAAATTTGGTTGACGCACGAAGGTGAAGTTTATTATTATGAACCAATTGAATTTGATGAACCGACACTTCGCGTTCATTACCAAAGAGATTCAGACATTTATGAGCCGTGGGGTGTTTGGTATTGGGGTGATGTAGTCGAAGCATCAGAGTCTGTTGCTGCCTGGCCTGATGGAGCAACACCATTTTCAGATGAACAAATTGGCCGTTATGGTGCTTATCTAGATATTCCACTTCAGGATGATCCCACTAACTTTAGCTTTTTATTTGTTGAAATGATTGAAGAAGAAGAAGATCGGAGTCAAACAGGTGACATGACCTTTACTGATTTTGATCAACATCAGCAAATCTTCGTTAAAGAAGGTACGGATGAGGTCTTTACCAATCCTTATTATGTGTCAACGGATGTTGTTGAAGAAGACCCAGAGGAAAAAGAAGGCGAAGAAGATATTGATATTGAAGCTGAAGTCAGTAATACGTTTCATTATGATCAGCATGCTTTATTAGATGTTGAGATTACAAACAATTCTGACTTAGACATTCGGCGAATTGAAGCGGATGTTAGCGCATTAGGTGGTTCCAACGAATTAGTGATTTCACCTGAATTAAATCGCGTCACCTTATCGGCTCGGTCAGATATTGAACCTGGTGAAAAGGTGATCCCAGTAAAGGTTGTTGACGAGAATGGTGGCGTCTATACAACCGAAACAACAGCAACTGTCACTGAGCGTGATAAATCAGAAGATGAGCGAGATTGGGATGAGGCAGTTATCTACTTTATGATGACTGATCGTTTTGCTGACGGTGATCCAACTAATAATGATCCATATGACATAGGTTATGATCAAATTGAAGATAACCCACGTGGTGCATATCAAGGTGGGGATTTTAAAGGCGTTACTGAGAACTTAGAATATTTAGATGATTTAGGTATTAATACGATCTGGATTACACCAATAGTTGAAAACATAGGTTATGATGTGAATGATAATGTATCTGAAGGGTCTTATTTTGCCTATCATGGTTATTGGGCGAAAGACTTTGAAGAATTAAATCCGCACTTAGGAACACTTGAAGAATTCCATCAATTAATTGATGCAGCAGCAGAGCGAGATATTGATATTATGGTTGATGTTGTCCTTAACCATACAGGATATGGATTGAAGCCAGATGAGGATTTAGCAGATCTACCGGCAGGTTATCCAACTGATGAAGACCGTGCTCGTTTTGCTGGCATGCTTCGTGAACAATCAGGTTCTGGGGATTTAAAATCGGAATTGTCAGGTCTACCCGATTTCATCACAGAAGAAGCGGAAGTTCGTGAACAGCTTGTTGAGTGGCAAACGGCCTGGCTTGAAAAATCAACAACAACTAATGGCAATTCAATTGCCAGTTATCGTGTTGATACGGTTAAGCATGTTGATGACGTCACTTGGCAGCATTTTAAAAATGAGCTTGTTGAAATTGATCCGAATTTTAAATTAATTGGTGAAGCATGGGAATCAAATTATACCTATACGCGCTATCATAATACTGGCACCATGGATGGTCTGCTTGATTTTGACTTTAAAGGTTATGCTAAACGTTTTGTAGATGGCAGCCTAGAGCAAGCCAATGATCAGTTGATCACACGTAATGACATGATCTCAAATAACGCAACGTTAGGGCAGTTTTTAGGTAGCCATGATGAAGATGGTTTTCTTACTCACCAAGTGAATGGTGATGAAGGTAAGCTTAAATTAGCTGCTTCATTACAAATGACGGCTAAAGGTCAACCGGTAATTTATTATGGCGAAGAGCTTGGTCAATCGGGTGCGGAAAATTGGCCAGAATATGATAATCGATATGATTTTGATTGGGATTTAGTTGAAGACAATGATATCCTTGATCATTATCAAGAACTATTAGCTTTCCGCTCTGATCATTCAGAATTGCTGTCACGTGGTGAACGATCCACCATTGCTGGTTCTGATAGTGATGAATGGTTAGTGATCGAGCGTTCATATCAGGATGAATCTGTTTATCTAGGTTTTAATGTGGCTGAAGAAGCCCAAGAAATTACATTGGAAGTCTCAGGTCAGGAAGTGGAGGTGACAGATCATTATACTGACAAAACGTATTCAGCTACTGAAAATGAAGACGGTGAATATGTTGTTACTTTATCTGTGCCTCAGTTAGCTGATGGAGGAACTGTTTTATTGTCAGTAGAAAATGGAATGATCTTACCAGGAGAAGCAGCACCAGGTGCTGGTGATGTGCCAGATGGCTTTTTTCGGCTCCACTTCACAGGGTTGGATCCTAGCGATCTTGATACTCTTGGTTTGTGGCTTTGGGGTGATGTGGTACAACCATCAGAAGAAATATCAGATTGGCCGAACGGAGCGATGAGCTTTAGTGAGGCAGTTGAAACAGATTTTGGTTACTATCTGGATTTTGAAGTCGTTCCAAATCCTGGGCAAATTCAATTCTTGATTAACAATCTTCAAGGTGATGATCTTACTGGTGACCAATCGGTTGAAGTGCTGAGCTCAGAAATGAATGAAGCTTGGATAACGTTAGAAGATGATTTTGATACAGTTAATGTTCATAGCTATCAACCACTGGCTGAGTCGGATTCCATTCGGGTCAACTATTTCCGCGAAGATGGAGATTATTCTGATTGGGGTCTATGGACTTGGGACGATGTTGCAGAAGCAACAACTGATTGGGCAGGTGTCGAACACCCATTTGAAGAAGGACAATATGGAAGTTTTTATGATCTAGCTTTAGCTGAAAACGCGAGTAAAATTGGCTTTTTAATTTATAATCCAGTAAAACAGGAACAAACAGAAGATATGTCATTTTCAGACCTAGATCAACATAATCAAATTTTTGTACGTGAAGGAGATCCAAACGTGTATACCAATCCTTACTTTGTAAGTGAAGAAGGCTTGTTACGGGCTGAATTGTTATCTGATTCATTGATTGAATTAACCTTCAGTACAGTAGCAGAGCTAACAGAAGATGATTTATTAGCAGATTTGGAAATGGTTAATGTAAATGAAGATGCCATCGAAGTATCTGTTGTGACGATTAATGAAGACAATGATACGGTAAAAGTGTCAGGTGAATTTTTGTTAGAAGATGCGCCTTATACGATTACTTATCGTGGACGTGAGGCAGTGGCACGTATTGGTTGGCGCTTGAAAGATGAATTGTATGCCTATGATGGTGAGCTAGGCTTAGATTTACGTGCAGACGGTTCAGCAGAATTGAAATTATGGTCACCGAGTGCGGATTCAGTCCGTGTCGTATTATATGATAAAGAGGATCAAGATCAAATCGTTAATGACCAGTTAGCGATGACTTTGGGTGATCGTGGTGTTTGGTCGATTGAATTAGATGAAACAAATACGGATATTAATGATCTAACAGGCTATTACTATCATTTTGCGATCGAACGCGAAGGTGAAACAGTGTTAGCACTTGATCCTTATGCTAAATCAATGGCGGCTTGGGATAGCGGTGATCCAGAGAGTCAGATTGGTAAAGCAGCCATTGTTGATCCAAGTTCGATTGGTCCGGAGCTTGATTTTGCTGAAATTGATGGTTTTGAGAAGCGCGAAGATGCAATTATTTATGAGGTGCATGTTCGTGATTTTACCTCTGATCCAGCAATAGAAGACGAGCTAGAGAATCAATTTGGAACATTTAGTGCCTTTGCTGAAAAATTGGATTATATCGAATCACTTGGGGTGACCCATGTTCAATTACTACCAGTGATGAGTTATTTCTTTGCTGATGAATTTAATAATAGTGAACGTTTGCTTGACTATTCATCGACAGATAATAATTACAACTGGGGTTATGACCCGCATAGTTATTTTTCATTAACGGGTATGTACTCTGAAAATCCTGAAGATCCAGCGAAGCGAATCGAAGAATTCAAACTGCTCATTGATGAGATTCATGACCGAGGTATGGGTGTGATCTTAGATGTTGTTTACAATCATACAGCGCGCACTTCCATTTTTGAAGATTTAGAACCGAATTATTATCACTTCATGGATGCTGATGGAACCCCACGTGAAAGCTTTGGTGGTGGGCGTCTAGGAACGACTCATGCCATGGCACGTCGAATTTTAGTGGATTCGATTACTTATTGGGTAGAGGAATATAATGTGGATGGTTTCCGATTTGATATGATGGGAGATCATGATGCAGAAACGATTCAAATTGCTTATGATGAGGCAAAAGCAATCAATCCTAACATTGTGATGATTGGTGAAGGTTGGGTGACTTATGAGGGTGATGAAAATTATCCTGATGTTCAACCCGCAGATCAACACTGGATGCAGGATACTGAAAGTGTCGGTTCATTCTCAGATGAATTCCGTAATGAATTGAAGTCAGGTTTTGGTAGTGAAGGACAGCCACGATTCTTAACAGGTGGTGCACGTAACATTCAACAAATTTATGATAACTTAACGGCAAATCCACATAACTTTAAGGCAACAAACCCTGGTGATGTCGTTCCATATATTGCAGCACACGATAATCTAACCTTACATGATGTGATTGCTCAGTCGATTCAAAAAGATCCTAAAGATCATGCTGAAGAAATCCATCAACGAATTCGGCTTGGTAATTTGATGGTCTTAACGGCACAAGGCACACCATTTATTCATGCCGGTCAAGAATTTGGACGAACCAAACAGTTCCGTCATGAAGATTATATGGGTGAGGTTGCTGAAGCGGATGCACCATATAAATCAACGTTTATGACAGATGAAAATGGTGAACCATTTGAGTATCCTTACTTCATTCATGACTCCTATGATTCAACAGATGTAATCAATAAAATTGATTGGGGCATGGCGACTGATGAAGAAGCTTATCCCATTAATACAACAACACAAAGTTATACTACAGGTTTAATTGCTTTGCGCCGTTCAACTGACGCCTTTAGTCGTGGGACAATGGAGGAGATTGATCAATTTGTCTCGTTGATCGAAGCGCCTGAAATCGGTACAGAAGATTTAATCATGGGTTATCAAGCCATTGACAGTGATGGCGATAGTTATGCGGTATTTGTTAATGCAGATACTGAAACACGTCAGTTAACCCTATCAGAAGATTTTTCTGCAGGTGATGTTTTAGTTGATGGATTAACTGCCGGTACGGAATCGATTAGTGATCCGATTGGTGTTGTCCTAACAGAAGATTCAATTGAAATGGATCCTTTAACGGCTACTGTTATTCGATTAGAAGCAGATGATGATGGTGATGCAGGTTCAGGAGATGAGCTCAAAGATCTTATTGAAAAACTTGAAGAAGACATCCGAGATCTGACTGAACGTTTAGAGAAATTAGAAGTACTAGGAAAAGATGTTGCAGATCTTAAGCAACTCCTAGCCAAACTTCAAGCTGACATTGCAGCTCTTGATGAGAATGATGAAAAGCTTGCTGAACGAATTGCTGAACTTCAAGCCCATATCGAGGCATTAGAAGCTCAAATAGCTGAGTTAGAAGATGAAACAGGTAGCGGTTCTGACGCTGATCCAGGAAATGATCCGAAAGATACGGATTCAGGAGATGACTCAACAGCTAACGGTTCAGGAGATGGTACAACAGGTGATGGGGATTCAGCTAACAAAGGAGATTCCTTACCATCAACAGCCACATCACTTTACAATTATTTGCTAATTGGCACGCTTATCTTAATTGTTGGCGCTAGTCTAGCCTTGTACAACTATAAGCGTAAAAAATCGTAAAGTTTGTAAAAGGTCATCCCACTTGACATTTGAGTGGGATGTATTTCTCTATTTTGTACAGCATTCAAATTAGTAGTGCGAAAAACTTACTTTCGATCGTGATATCCATAAATGAAAAGACATGCTCTTAGTAACTCGAGCATGCCTTTTTTATTTCCCCCATTTTATCGGGGTTTTGCGGAAAATTTGTTTTCCTTCTTAAATTTTAATTTACTGAAATGGTCTTACCAAAATAGTGTCTTCTCTGACGATTGAATCTCGTCGTACTAGAAGCTTACCTTCTTGCAGCTTTCTTTTCCCACATTATAGGGGCGAACATTATTAGCTTGTTTTTCGCTTAACAATATTCACAAGCTGTTTTACGTGTTTTTGATAAGAAAAACCCAGTATTTGGTTAAAGGTGTTTGTTTTTCTTATCTTAATACTTGGTACGCCAGCTAAGTTCTAACCTTATAACTTTAAGCTTATCTGACGTGCAAAAAATTGTTCCTTCTTTCTTGCAAGTTACGACTTACAAAAATCATCTAGCCACGTTCCTGACGAGCAGTAGTATCGCCAGTGGTTTGAAGCAAATTTTCCGCTAAGGCTTTTAGAACAAATAAGATTAGTTTTTTCTTCTAGAGGATGTTCAAAAAGACCGGTGAAAATAATACTTCGAGAGTAGGGAACCTTCGACTAACTGTTGACATGTTCTGGGGCTAGGGCTATGATTACTCGGCCCATCACCGAAATGATTTGTGTCGAACGTCGAAGTCACCACACTTTGTGGAAGCTCGTTGGCTTGTTTTTCCACTACTCATGTTTCTAAAGCATACCTTCCGTTCCTTGGAAAAGAAATGCACTTTTCCTGTGTGAAAACCATCTGATCAAAACTTCGCCGTCTCGAACTTCTCGATTCTTTCCATCCTCTTTTGATCACTTCTCTTATGTTCTTCGCCTTGTACTTATTTATTCCCGTTATTTTATAAAATAAACCTAATCATTTAATTTTTTTAAAAAATTTTTTAACTAATTTGTTCGATCAATCCGGTTTGCTGCATTTTGTACATTTGATAATAATTGCCGTTCTGATCTAGGAGTTCTTCGTGTTTTCCTTTTTCAATAATTTTTCCTTTGTTCATGACAATAATTTGATCAGCATGTTGAATGGTTGATAAGCGATGGGCGATGACAAGCATGGTTCGACCTTCAGCTAGGACACCAATCGCTTTCTGAATTAGGCCTTCTGTTTCTGTATCAATATTGGCTGTTGCCTCATCTAAGATTAAAATGGCAGGATCGAATGCTAAGGCACGAGCAAAGGAAAGAAGCTGCCTTTGTCCTGTTGAAAAGTCACTCCCGTTTTCTCCAACCGGTTGATCATATGTCATCGGTAACTTTTCAATAAATTGATCAGCTCCTACCGTTTTTAAAGCAGCGATTGCTTTTTCACGTGTGATCGCAGGATCATTTAAGGTAATGTTTGACAGGATCGTTCCAGTAAAAATAAATGGATCTTGTAGTACGATACTAATATGTTGTCTAATTTGTTGACGTGTTAATGTTCGACTATCGATTTCATCAATTTTTACTACCCCTTTTTGTTGATCATAGAACCTAAATAACAGATTCACAATTGAACTCTTACCTGAGCCAGTGTGACCGACAAAGGCAACAGTCTGCCCAGCTAGGACATCAAAGGAAACATCTTTAAGAATATAATCGTCTTTTTCATAGGCAAAGCTTACTTGATCAAAACGGACTCGCCCTTGAATACGTGCGATGGGTTTTTGATCGATTGCTTCACCAGCCTCATCCAACAATTCGAAGACACGATTAGCTGATACTCGTGCTTGCTCAAGCTGTGGGAGTTGATTAATGATCATTTCCATGGGCTCAAATAACCGTGTTAAGTAATCGGCAAAAGCATATAAAACTCCCGTTGTGATCAAACCTTGTGCTGTTAAAGCCCCATTACCAAAAAACCAAATGAAGCCAAGTAAGGCAACTCCTCTTAAAAAATTAACAAGGTTAAAAGAGGTGAAAGCTTCTAAAATAACCATTTTCCTTTGGTAACGATAATGGCGATTGTTTAATTGTTCGAACTCAGTCTGTCTTTCTTCGGTTTGTCTAAAGGCTTGAATAATTGGCATGGTTTGAATCGATTCATTGATCGAAGCGTTGATATCACTGTTTACTGAACGAATCACACGATTGTATTTGCCCGCGTATTTTTTATAAAATTTAATCCAAAGATAAAGAATGGGAATAAAAATTAAGCAAATAAAGGCGAGTCGAGTATTTAATAAAAATAAGGCGAAAAATATCCCTGCCATATAGATAAAGCCATTGAAAAATGTTTCAAGTACATTGACATATAATTCCTTAATCGCTTCAGTGTCATTCGTGATTCTTGCCAAAATTTTACCTGCTGGACGATCTACAAAATACTGCATCGGAAGTTCATGGATTTTAGCAAAAACGTCATTCCGAATACGTTGGATAATTTTATTTGCGTAGATTTGCAAAAGATAGGTTTTAAAATAGGCAAAAACAGCAGAAATTAAAATCAACCCTAGATAGACGATAAGTAAAATAAAAATCGGTTGAATTTCTGGTTGGAAAAATGAATAAAGCTGATTAACAGATAATTGACTCCCTGTAACTCTTTCCGTTTGATCGTCATAATGAGCGATTAATTGGTCATCATCTGTTAGGACAATCGTACTGTTTGTAGGAATTTGTGAATCAATCAAATAATAATCTCGATTGGTTTGAACCAAGGTATAATATTCGATGACTTGTTCATTTTCTGATAAACGATCTGACCTTTTTAAATGTTTCCCTTGAAAATCAACAGTGTCTTCTTGGTCCCTGTCGACTTCAACCCACTCTGCTTGAATACCAACGATATGATTATCAATTACAGTTTTAGCAATAAAAGGGCCCGTCAGTTCCAAAGCGACTGCAATAATCAAGCAGATGAGAGCAATGCTAATGACTTTTCCGTTTGATAAAGCATATTTAAATAATCTTCTTTCAGTTGAAGGTTTCATTGATCCACCTTCCTCTCCATTTGTTGAATATCATATTGCTCTTTATACCAACCATTTTGGTCCATTAATTGTTGATGGGTGCCATGCTCAATGATTTTACCATTATCTAAGACAATGATCTGATCAGCATGTTTAACAGCTGATAAACGATGAGCAGCAATCAACGTTGTTTTATTTGTTCGTTCTTGCTTTAAATGATGAATGATATTGGCTTCTGTTTCTCCATCAACAGCTGATAACGAATCATCAAGAATTAAAATCTCAGGATCAACGAGTAAAGCTCTTGCTAAAGATACACGCTGTTTTTGTCCACCTGAGAGGGTAACAGCACTTTCTCCAACTAATGTTTCTAATCCATTTGGCAGTGCGTCAATATCATCTTTTAATGAAGTGGATTCGAGGATTCGATTAATTTCTGAAACCGAGATATTTTCACCACCAAAGCTGAGATTTTCTTTGACTGTTTTTGAAAAAAGAATATGTTCTTGAGGAACATAACCCATCCAGCTTCTCGTTTCATCTAAACGAAATTGATTAATTGGAACGCCATTAATGGTTAGTTCACCAGTGGGTGGGGGATATTCTCTCAGGAGCTGTTTAAATAATGTTGTTTTGCCGGCACCTGTTTTTCCCACGATACCAATGGTTTCACCTCGATAGATGGTCAAATTGGTTATATCTAGTTGATTATCTTCCGTATCAGGGTAGGAAAATTGAATTTGATCGAAAACAATCACTTCTGGTCTGGAAATTTGAATGGGCTCTTTCGGATCGGACACATCTGGCTCCTGCGATAAGACTTTTTCCACACGATCCAACGAAGCATTCCCACGTTGCATAACATTTATTAATTGTCCAATCGCAAACATCGGCCAAATCAACATGCCAAGATAGACATTAAAAGTCACTAAATCCCCAATTGAGATTTGATGATTAATTACCATAAAGGTACCAAAACCTAAACCAATCGTATAAGAAAGTCCAACTAAGATTTTAATGGTTGGCTCAAATAAAGCATCCATTTCAGCAACAGCTTTATTTTTTTCGAAAACATCATCAGTGATTTTCCCAAATCGTTCTCGATCCTGTTCTTCTTGGACAAAAGCCCGAATGACACGAGCACCACGAATGGACTCTAATGTGTAATTATTCATTTCGCTAAAAGCATGTTGAGCATCGGAAAATCGTTTATGAATGGCCTTTCCATATTTGTGAACGGCAATTGCCATGATCGGCATCGGGATTAAGGAAACAAATGTCAGTTGCCAACTGATGGTAAAGCCCATCATTAAGATGATGAAACTCATTAAAACAGTTGAATCAATCAAGGTCATTACACCAAAGCCCGATGTCATCATAATTGATTTTAAATCATTTGTTGAACGTGCCATAAGATCTCCGGTGCGATTTTTACTAAAAAATCGTGGATTCATTTTTAGAAAATGGCGCATTAATTTTGTCCGCATTTTACGTTCTAGAATTAAAGCTCCACTAAAAAGTTTAATATCCCAAATAAACATGACGACATAGCTTAAAATAATTAAACCAATAAAAATGATAATGATCTGGTTTAATTTTGCCCACGTCAGCTGGTTAAATTGAATCAGATCGATCGTGATCCCGATTAACCTGGGTGGGATAAGATCGATAAAACTAACGATGATCAGTGCAGAGATCGCAATTGTATATCGCTTCCATTCTGCTTTGAAAAACCAAGCTAATTTTTGAAAAACTGAAAACATTGTATCACGCTCCATTTCAATCAATGCTTAGCTGATTGCTAAGCAGATAATACCAGTAAAAGCTTTTAAAATTACTGTTTACTCGTTAAATACTCATTAGATCTCATCCTCATTAGATAAATTTGTTTTTTGCCAAAACTTTATAAAGGTGTGGGATGATTCATTACACTAGAAAAAGCTATTTACTAGCATTTGCACCACAGCAATATGTACCTTTCTTGTGATAAGTGTCAAGTCTCTATAGTGAAAATCTCAGTTTATCTGAGCCGATTATCGACAAAATTTTAACTTTTCTGATAGTGGAAAAAATTCAAATAAAAAAGCGTATACGCCCATGCCGTATACGCTGTGAAGTACACAAAAAAAGCAAAATAGTGTACTTAATTTCCAATTTGGAAAACAACATAAAAAGGCCACGGATGTAATCGTGGCCCAGTTTTGAAATTTAATCAGAATCAACAATCTGGTAAAATAAACAGATGTCGACCTAATAAATATAAGAAAAAGGGGTCACGATATTTAATTGATTAACTATAAAGTTGAGTGTGCGTTGGCTAATTGATACGACTAACATAATCATGACCTCCTTTTAAAGTATTTTATGAATGCTTTTTCATTATATAGTCAAAAAAATCTGACGTCAATAAAAAATGGGAAAATATTTTAATTAATTAAAATAACTCAATTAAAAGCATTCTTTAAGTTTCCTGAAAGTAAGGATTGATTTTTAAGCCAAGATAAATTAATTTTATCACAGATAACCGTCCGTAAAACTCGCCCCACCGGAACCATATGCATGACCTACATCCTGTGGGCCCAACTCCCACTGATTGAAGTTTCGCTTTATGAAATTACGGTTAATGTGCCCTTCAATCTTTAACAGACTCTATCAACTTTATAAAATTATTTGGATAAAATGATATGATACAATCTATAAAGAAACTTAGTTGTGCTGTTACGAGAAACTGATATACTGAATGATAGAGTACTTAATAGAGAAAGCAGGTTATGAGATGAGAGAGGAAAAATTGTTAGTGATTGATGGCTTTAATCTATTGAGCCGAGGTTATTTTGCAACAGCATATAATAAAACAGAAGAGCAGTTGTCCCGAAATTCAGCTGGGTTGTATACAAATGGACTGCGCGTCTTTTTTCAAAAGTTGTTTAATTTAATTACCGAATATCAAACGAATCATTTGGTGGTTGCATGGGATGTTAAACGAGAGGATACCGAGCGCCGGCAAAAATATGACTTCTATAAAGCAAGTCGAAGTGAACTCGCATTCCCTTTAATTCAACAATACGAAACATTAAATCATGCCCTTGACCAACTTGGCATTAGTCAATTGACAATTCCGCCACATGAAGCCGATGATATTATCGGTTCCATAACTCAAAAATGGTCAATTGAAACAGCAAAAGATTGTTTAATCTATAGTAATGATAAGGATTTTCTACAACTCCTAAATCCACATACTTCGCAAATTATGGCACAAAAAAAGAAAGAAATTTGTTATACGATCGACCATTTTCGTGATGAGTATGGAATTGAACCGTACCAATGGATTGATGTTAAAGCACTTTTAGGTGATCCAGGTGATAACGTCCCGGGCGTGGCAGGTGTGGGCGAAAAATCAGCATTACCGTTAATCCAAATGTATCACTCCGTTGAAAATATCTATCAATTATTACCAAATCTTGATCCTAAATTTAAACGCTATATCAAGAAGTTGATCGACGGAGAAGAATCAGCTCATATCAGTAAAGAACTTGTGACGATCAATTGTGATATTGCCTTTGATCATTCCTTTAGTTTAAATGATCTTATCTATCAACCAGAGTATGAGAAGATTCGTGATATACTAGGTCAGCTCGAAGTAAAAGTCCGGCTAAACTAAAATGATTAAACTATCACTAGTCCTAAATACATCATTATAAAATCAGCACGAAAAAAGATGCTCTAGTAGAGGGGATGACATATGATTTTTCTATACTTTATAATTGGACTTTTAGCAAGTACTATTGGTGCTATAGCTGGTATCGGTGGGGGAGTATTCATCAAACCGATGCTTGATTTTCTGGGGCATTATCCAGTTGCTACTATCGGTGTTCTTTCATCAATGACTGTTTTATCTATGTCTATTGTTTCATTATGGACCAGACGCCGTGAAGTTAAGACAATGGACAGGACACAAGCGATATTGTTAGCTAGTGGAGCAGTATTAGGTGGGTTAATTGGAAAGGGAATTTTCACATCACTATTAGCTTATAGTTGGGTTGGTGCTGTACAAACGAGTTTATTAATTTTAATCTTTAGTGCGGTTCTTTTTTATGTGCAATTTAAAGAAAATTTTCCCGTTTTCCATGTTAAAGATAAACGGTTAATTCTGATTGTGGGTTTAGCCCTCGGATTATTATCTGCTTTTTTAGATATTGGTGGAGGTCCACATAATATCGCGCTATTGAGTTTATTTTTCGCTATGCACGCCAAACAAGCTGGACTGTATTCTATTTTTATTATTTGCTTTTCGCAGTTATCTTCGATGCTTTTAACGATCATAAGTGTGGACCTATTAAGTTATGATTTGGCAATGTTACCAGGCATGATCATTGGTGGTATTTTAGGTGGAGCAATCGGCTCCCATTTATCGAAATGGCTATCACTTAGCAGTGTTGAGGTTGTCTTTAAAGTAGTCATTAGTGGCTTAACGATTTTAAATATATATAATCTATATACATATTTTTGAGTTAATTTATTATCAGAAAAATCAGTCCAGTTCTTCAAAATTATTATCATCGTTCGATCGAAACGATCTTCCAAGAAGCTTTTGCTGCAGACTTTTTAGTTGATGGATTTCATGAAGTGCTATACAAAGGTCATCAGAGGCTCCCTACTATTATGATTATTCGTTTGAGGGAGCAGGACTATAGTAAAAAAAATCAACCCCTTCAGTGTGAATTGGTGGGGTTGATTTTATCATTAGTAAAATTCCATAATTTATTTATAATATGTCCATCGACGAGAATTAATCTGCTTAAAGTGTTGATTTAATACCCTATATATCCGTTGCTTAGAGTTAACAATTTGGCACCAATTATATATTGTATGCGTTGTTATTTTTTTATTTGGAAATAAAAGTTGGAATTCCTTAGCAGATCTTCTAATAGCATGATCCACCCTTTCTTCAGTAGTACAATTTGTGCAAATACATTTTTGTCCTCTGATGTTTATTGAAAATGAGCCGCAGTTGTAGCAGGTTATTCCTTTTTGCAAATCTTCATAATTATATGTGGGTAGTTGGGAAAAAGGTGAATCTACTATGTGTAAGGAAACTAATTTATCTGCAAGTTGTTTATGTTTTTTATTCAACTTGTTAGATAGGGTGTTTATAGTCTTAAGATGCTGTTTGATCTGAGTGGGATGAATTATAGGCTTGTTAAGTGGAGCTTGCAATAAAGTAAATTCATTATTTATAAAAACTAGAAACCCTTCAATCGGTAGACGGAAGCCATGAACACGAAGAATCTGATTAAGCAAGGTACTCGCTCGAGTCATTTGATGTAACGGATTGATGCATTCAATATTGGTTATGTTGAAAAATTTATCATCATCGTAATAGTAATCACCTTTCATGTTCTTTATTTCATAACAATAAATTTTATTTGCCGTGATGATAAGTGAATCAATTTGGAAAATTGTCTGATTTGCTTTTAGGAGTAAGTCATTTAAGATGAGACAATCACATTGGAGTTTTTCCGTTAACGAATCAAATAAACATTCTCCCTCATAGCCTTTTTCAAGATTTAAGTAGTGCTGCCTGATCTTTTCGGGTAGACTCATACGGAGGTTGAGAGAGGCAAGCTTTAATAGCTCGGTGGATTTACAACGAGGTTTGTAAAGCATTTTTCAAATCCTTTCTATTCATTTATTTAATTATGATTATAGTACAAACATAGGCTGGTTGAAAGTCTTTTGGTAAAAATAAATTCAACATTGACAGATAATGAATTTTCTCGATGTGAATAAGGGGAAAAATACTTTTTTAAAAAAATATCCAAAATCATAATATCTTTTTAACAGCGTTTTTTTATCCCACTTTTTAAACGGCCAATCCATGTGAAAAGTCGAATAGCAGCCCTCTATCGTTCATTTCATCCGGTCACTCATCGTGAAAAGTCGAATAGCAGCGCTCTATCGCTCATTTCGTCCGGTCACTCATCTGAAAAGTCGAATAGCAGTGCTCTATCGTTCATTTCATCTGATCAATTCATCTGAAAAGTCGAATAGCAGCGCTCTATCACTCATTTCATCTAATCACTCATCGTGAAAAGTCGAATAGAAGTGCTCTATCGCTCATTTCATCCGGTCACTCATCGTGAAAAGTCGAATAGCAGCGCTCTATCGTTCATTTCATCCGGTCACTCATCGTGAAAAGTCGAATAGCAGCGCTCTATCGCTCATTTCGTCCGGTCACTCATCTGAAAAGTCGAATAGCAGTGCTCTATCGTTCATTTCATCTGATCAATTCATCTGAAAAGTCGAATAGCAGCGCTCTATCACTCATTTCATCTAATCACTCATCGTGAAAAGTCGAATAGAAGTGCTCTATCGCTCATTTCATCCGGTCACTCATCGTGAAAAGTCGAATAGCAGCGCTCTATCGTTCATTTCATCTGATCAACTCATCTGAAAAGTCGAATAGCAGCGCTCTATCGCTCATTTCATGTGATCAATTCATCTGAAAAGTCGAATAGCAGTGCTCTATCGTTCATTTCATCTGATCAACTCATCTGAAAAGTCGAATAGCAGCGCTCTATCGTTCATTTCATCCGGTCACTCATCTGAAAAGTCGAATAGCAGCCCTCTATCACTCATTTCATCTAATCACTCATCGTGAAAAGTCGAATAGCAGTGCTCTATCACTCATTTCATCTGATCAATTCATCTGAAAAGTCGAATAGCAGTGCTCTATCACTCATTTCATCTGATCAATTCATCTGAAAAGTCGAATAGCAGCCCTCTATCGTTCATTTCATCCGGTCACTCATCGTGAAAAGTCGAATAGCAGCGCTCTATCGTTCATTTCATGTGATCAATTCATCTGAAAAGTCGAATAGCAGCGCTCTATCCCACATCTCAATCAATTGTTTATCAGAAAGACTCAGACAGAATGTTTCTATCGATTGATTTGATTATTATCGTAGTTTATTTTAATTAATTGCTTCTTCATTATGATTTTTAGCTATCAGCTACATATTTATTTTGCTTCAACAGAATGGTTTCTATGGTTTCTTTGGTTTTAAAAATGAAATAGTTATAGTTTTTAAAGCTTATTGTAAATAACATAGGGTTACTAGATATGTAAGCGTTTTATAAGATTGAGATGAAGATATATAGGGAAGGAGGGAGCTGAAGAATTAAGGTTTATTTGTATAGTCATCAAGATTATCAGTATAATTTTTACATTTTCCAGGTGCTAGAAGTGTGAGTAGGTGTTAGTAACTATTACGTGAATGAAATCTTCTAGGAGGAATGTTGAAAGATGATTAGGAAGTATAAACGAACGATTGCAATTTTATTAATTACTTTCTTGCTTTTTCCATCAAACTTGTTTTCACATGATGTCAGTGCAGAGGTAGATGGTGGAGAGGAATCAAAGCTGATTTACCATGAGACATTTGAAGAGGGAATGGGTCTTTTTACCCGATCAGGTGGAGCCCAATTAGAACATGTAACGGATTTTGAATTTGAGGGAAATGAAAATGGAAAAGCTTTATATGTGAATAATCGTGTCAATGATTATGATGCAGCAGATTTAACTTTTGCTGGTTTGGGACTTGTTGATGGTCATACGTATACGGTGACAGTTAAGGGCTATATCGATAGGGATGAAGAGCTAGAAAGTAGCGAACAGATAGTTCTATCATTAATCGATAGCTATCAATGGTTAAGCAATGCTGATATGGTTGCTGGTGAGGCATTTACTTTAACGAGTGAGTTCACGGTTGATTCTAATGTTAATCATACTTTACGGATTCAATCTAACCCTGATGGTGCAGATATTCCGTTTTACATTGGTGAGGTACTAATTGTTGAAGAAGAAGGTTCAGATGAAGAACCCTTTGAGCCCATCGAAATTTATTCAACTGATTTTGAAGAAGGTAGAGAGGGTTGGGCAGCGAGAGGCGATGTGAATACTGAAGTCGTAGATGACGGTACTGGCAATCATGCTCTACTGGTTACAGGCCGATCAGCTGATTGGCATGGTGCAACCTTAGATGTGACAGATTTATTAGAAACAGGTGCACAATATGAAGTTTCGCTATCTGTTAAACGACTCGAAGCTGAAGAGGATAGCACGATAAAAATAACAGCATTAGAAACACCTGAAGCTTATGTCACAGTTGGAGATACAACCGTAAGTGATACGGAGTGGACTAAAATGACGGGTAGCTATCGATTAGGTGATGATGTTTCAGCAGTTGAATTTTATGTGGAGAGTAGTGACCCAAGAGAAGATTATTATATTGATGATGTAAAGATCACCTTAGTTGATCCAGGTCAATCGGGAGAACCGGATGACAGAGAGCCAGCACTACCATTTGAAACGATTACTTTTGAAGATGGTGAACTAAATGGTTTTGAAGCAAGGGGCGATCATGAGATTCTTACCGTTACTGATGAAGCTAATCATACAGAAGACGGTTCTTATGCGCTTAAGATAGATGGAAGACAAAAGGAATGGAATGGTCCATCACTTCGTGTCGAACAATATATTGATCGAGGTGAAGAGTATCATATTTCAGCTTGGGTAAAGCTGATTTCTCCTGATAATGCACAACTTCAACTCTCCACCCAGGTTGGGAGCGAAGATTTTGGGGCGAGTTATAACAATCTAGAAGGAAAAACAATTAGCGTTGCTGATGGTTGGGTTCAATTACAGGGAACTTACCGTTACAGTAGTGTAGGTGATGAATTTGTCTCCATTTATGTTGAAAGTTCAAATAATAGTACAGCTTCCTTTTATATTGATGATATAACATTTGAAAAAATTGATTCAGCACCGATTGAAATTGAAGATTTACCACCGATAAAGGAGATTTACGAAGATTACTTCTTAATCGGTAACGCTGTTTCTACATCAGAATTTGAAGGCGAACGACTTGAATTACTCAATTTACACCACAATTTGGTCACTGCCGAAAATGCGATGAAACCAGGTTATGCTTATAATGATGATGGTGAATTTGACTTTACTGCGGAAGACAGTCTAATGCAGCTGACTTTAGATGAAGGATTATTAATGCACGGACATGTTCTCATTTGGCATCAACAATCAAGGGAAGCCCTTCATACAGATGCAGACGGGAAGTCACTCCCCCGTGAAGAAGCCCTTGAAAATCTAAGAACACATGTCAAAACAGTTGTTGAACATTTTGGTGATGACGTCATTTCATGGGATGTTGTCAACGAGGCATTCAATGATAATCCATCTAATCCGGAAGAATGGGAGAGAGCCCTAAGAAATTCTGGTTGGTTGCAAGCGATTGGACCTGAATATATTGAAGAATCCTTCAAAGCAGCTAAAGAAGTGATTGATGAAAATGGCTGGGATATCAACCTTTATTACAATGATTATAATGATGATAATCAAAATAAGGCTACAGCTATATACCATATGGTAAAAGAATTAAATGAGAACTATGCCACTGAAAATGATGGCGAGTTACTCATTGATGGTATTGGTATGCAGGGGCACTATAACTTAAATACCAACCCTGAAAATGTTAGACTCTCATTAGAAAGGTTTATTTCTTTAGGTGTAGAAGTTGGTGTAACTGAACTTGATGTTACGGCAGGTTCTAACAGTGTTCAAACAGAACAAGAAATGAATCAGCAAGCTTATTTATATGCTCGATTATTTCAAATTTATAAAGAACACCATGAACATATTTCGCGTGTAACATTCTGGGGTTTGAATGATGCATCAAGCTGGAGAGCTGAGCAAAGCCCATTGTTATTTGATCGGAACACGCAAGCCAAACCTGCCTATTATGCAGTCATTGATCCAGATAAGTTTATTGAGGAATATGATCCAATAGAGATTGAGGCAAGGGAAGGGGAAGCTGTATTTGGTACACCAGCCATTGATGGTGAGCTTGATGACGTGTGGAAGCAAGCACCTATTTTACCGATTAATCGTTATCAAGGGGCATGGCAGGGTGCTGATGGTGAAGCGAGAGTTTTATGGGATGAAGAAAATCTGTATGTTTTCGTTCAAGTTAGCGACTCAGTGCTTGACAAATCAAGTGATCAAGTTCATGAGCAAGATTCTGTTGAAGTATTCATTGATGAAAATAATCAAAAAACAAGTTTTTATCAAGACGATGATGGTCAATATAGAGTGAACTTTGCTAATGAAACATCGTTTAACCCTAGTGATGCCGGTGTGGGATTTGAATCAGCAACAACGATTAATGGCAGTCATTATACCGTTGAAATGAAGATTCCATTTAAAACAATAGCTCCAGAAAATAATTTAGAGATTGGTTTTGATGTCCAAATTAACGATGCTCAAGATGGTTCCAGACAGAGTGTAGCCATTTGGAATGACTTGAGTGGTGTTGGCTACCAAGATACATCTGTTTTTGGAAATTTAACCCTAATGGGAGAAGCTGAAGACTCTATTTCCGATCTTGAAGAAGTCATTAGGGAGCTAACAGAAAGATTAGAAAAATTGGAAGCAATGGATCAACATGTTGAAGGACTTGAGCAACTGATTGCTGAACTTCGTGCCGAAATTGAGGCACTTGAAACAGATGATGAAAAACTGACTTTACTGATTGCTGATCTTCTAGCTCGTATTGAAACACTTGAAGCTAAACTTGTTGAACAAGAAAGCGGAACAGGGGATGGATCGGAAGGTGAAGGAGGTGCTGAGCCAGAAGAAGAACCTACTGAATTAGATCACGTTGATGATGAAGTGTCAGATATTGATGCTGATAATAATGAAGGAACAGCTTTACCAGCGACCGCAACATCTCTTTACAATTATTTATTGATAGGTACGGTTATTTTACTTGTTGGTGTCGGATTAACGTTATATGGCTTTAAACGAAAAAAAGCATAGATTTGATTCCAACCATCCTATTCGAAATTTGAGTGGGATGATTTTTATCACTGATAACTTTCCATAAAACTCGGAGCAACAACGGGTTTCGATGGGGCGATTAACCGCAAATGCCTTCGATGGGATGAGTGAATCACACGAAGGAAAACTACGGAGCATTTATAAGGTTAACAAAACTTGGCTTATCACCAAGTCTTGCTGGTAAATGCCATCGTTTGACTTAGACGATGGCCAATAAAATCTATTATTAGTTTGATCGTGCAAGAATAAGTGTCTTTCTTATTTCTGAGCCCAAGTCTCAGGATGTGAAGACATTAGCTTGTGTTCTTTAATTAATCAGTGGGGGTGTGGGAACACAGACTAAGTTCGCGACGTCCTGGGACTGCGATTATTCGTTCCACCGAAAAGATATGTGCGTCGAAAGACTCTCACTGATAGAAGTTTTGTTTTATTGATATAATGATTTGGAATATGCACTATTATTCGAGAATCAGTCGATCTATCATTGGTATTTTTTAGGAATAATACTTTTTCTGAAAAACTCTGACAATATTCTCTAGGGAATTGAATAGAACGGGTGTCAGTAATTGTTGTGCTAATGATTATTGTCTGATGAAAAACTATCAAACACTCGTTATTCTAGTGTTACCGCGGAATAACAAGTCAGGCGCCTGCTTTTAGGAGCAGAGTGATGTTTGATGATTTTGAAAGATTATTAAAGGCATATGAGCCAATGATTTACCATTTGTTAAACAAGTACCAAGTGAGAGATTCAGACAAGGAATACTACCAAGAATTAGTGATCACACTTTGGCAAGCTTCTGAACAGTATAAGCAAGGAGAAATGAAATTTTCAACCTACGCTTACTCGAAAATGAATTATCGATTAATTGATCTTTTTCGTAAAAATAACCGTGTTCGTGAACATGAAAAAATTATTTGTAAAGCCAATCGGGAGAAGTCGGTTATTGATGAGAGTAACTATGAACATGATTATCTTTTTATCCAACAGATAAGACAAGCTTTAACTGAGCGGGAGTGGCTCTGGTTTGAGGGGCAAATTTTTCAAGGGAAAACATTGGTTGAAATCAGCTGTGAGCATGGAGTAACAGCAAATGCAGTTCGACATTGGAAGCGAAAAGCCGTTATGAAAATTCGGCAGATTTGGCTGACAAATTATTCAGAGGATATTAAAGAGTAAGTGAACGAAAACAAGCTTAAGCGAATGTTTAAGCTTGTTTTCTATGTCTTAATAACTTGTGTTGACGTCACAGTCTTACCTTATTCCAATGACACGAAGTCTTTTATAGTCTGCTATCCATTGATTGTCTTTACAGAGATGATCTCGCAGGTTATGCTCTACATTAGTAATTACTCGCTCTTTTACAGCTTTTAATTGATTTGCAAAAATGTTAGCAGCAAACATTTCGATCCAATTTCTTAAACCATCGCTTCCTTCCAAAGGTGTAGGACGATCAAACTGATAAGCAAAGATTACATGAAAACCAACTTCCTCCATTAGTGAAGTGTATTCGCCGATACTTGGAAAATACCAAGGAAATTGCTCGGGTGTATATGTAATTCCTGATTTTTCTGATTGATCTATGATTTCATTTGTAATGGTTTGAACATTACCTTTACCACCTAATTCCGCTACAAATCTTCCGCCAGGTTTAAGGCTGTTATAGATACAATGAAGTGCTTGTTTCGGTTGTTTAACCCAATGAAGCATTGCATTAGAGAAGACGGCGTCAAATGCATTGTTATATTCTAACTTTAAAATATCTTGAACAGCAAAAGAAATATGAGGGTATTTATGTTGTGCTTGCTGAATCATATTTTCTGATTGATCAATACCTACGATGGAACCTCCAAGTTTATAGATTTCGTGAGCCAAATCCCCTGTACCACACCCAACATCAAGAATTTGTTCACCCTTTATCGGTGCTAAAAGTTCAATTAAACTATGACCAAATTTAGATACAAAAGAATGATTTTTATCATATAAATTGGCATTCCACGTATTTGTAGTTTGTTGTTTCATCGTTTGTTCCCCCTTAAATGATCTGTAGGTGATAATTGAATTATATTCGATAAATATATAATTGGAAAGGTAACGATAGTTAGGAGTTATGTGGCAGAGCAAGGGAATAATGGATCTCTGATTTAGAGACACTTTGGTTAACAGAGACACCATTAACAGAAAAAGTTTCTGCCGAACTATTATCAGATGTCATTTACCTAAAAAGGAGGATCAAACGTATATTTTTTCCAGAGCCAACCTTTGACTTAACGGACATCACTTTAATTCCTTATTTTATGTAATATATATATTGAATAATGTAATGTATATGTTACAATAAAATTGAAGGAGGGGATTATATACATGCAGAACAATGTGAAACTTGCTCGAGTTGCAATGGATCTAACCCAGCAACAATTAGCAAAAAAAGTTGGTATCACTCGACAAACCATTAGTTTAATTGAAAAGGGTAAATACAATCCCACATTAAGGTTATGTTTAGAAATATGTTATGTCGTAAATAAGTCATTGGATGAACTATTTTGGATTGATAAGGGGGAGAAGCAGAATGAAGAAAATTAAAGATGAGAGATTGATCATTCAAAATTTAAAAAATATCCGAATTGCATTTATCGTTCAAACAATAGGGATCATTGCTATTTTAATTTATCATGGGATAATAGAAGGTGTTAGAGAGGTTACAAAACATCCACTATGGTTTGTATTTATGATTACGATGATTGTCTTTTTATTGTTGCATATAAAAATATCGCAGGATGTGTATGAAGAGGCGGATGGAGTTAAAAAGCCGGCGCCCTATTATCGTGTCGTTTTATTATCGATGGTTGTAGGTATTTTCTTTGCAATATTAACAAAGTTAGGCCCAGATAAAAGCAGCAATACTGAGGCGTTAATTATAGGAGGAGTCTTTTTCATATGCTTCTTCCTGGCATTTTCCTTTGTGCACTTTCTGAAAAAGAAACGCTATAATGATCAATGATTTTAAACAATCCTATTTCAGCAAGGTATGTTAAAATAGCTGTATGAATGGGTACTCAAGCTGATTAAATGGAGGAAACAAAATGAAAGATCAAAAGTTAGATTGGCGTATTTTTCAGGGGATCATGATTGTCTTTTATTTATTAGGCTTAATTGCTTTTTTAATCATTGGTGATTTAAGTGAGACGATGCATCAGGTTTTGTTTGGTATCTTTTTACTTGTTGTTTTGCATGAAATTATTCGATATGTTAGACGATTCAAAAGTGAACAAGAAGAGTAAGTGAGATTTTCAGATGATAGAAATGTCTTGATTGTAAAAAAGCAAATTGTTATAATCAGAACAGTTAAATAAGGTGGTGGAGCTCACCTAGGTAAAATCCTAAACCGCTTTGTGCCAATAGCTTCTACAAAATGACGAGGAATCGCTTGTCTTTTTGTAGTGGCTATTTTTTTGTTTTGGGAAATGAACAATCACTATTGAGTATAATTGAGTGATGCTCGTAAACCTGGATTCTATGCTCGCCAATTTGGATTTTATTTTCGAGCGTATGCAAATTAATAAATAAGTGAAAAATGTATCTGAAGGAGTTGCTCAAATGTTAGTCAGTTTAGCGTTGTTATTGTTATTTGGTTTTATTGGAATGAAATTAGTTAGTCTGACTCGGTTGCCAGGTTTAATTGGTTTACTTATCGTCGGAATCCTTTTCGGTCCATATGTTTTAGGGTTATTAGATCAAGATTTGCTTATGATCTCGCAAGATTTACGATTATTTGCATTGATCATTATTTTAATTCGAGCAGGATTAGGGTTACATCGGGATCAACTGAAGGCAGTTGGCGGTCCAGCGTTACGTTTAAGTGTGATTCCGTGTGTATTAGAGGGATTTACTGTAGCGATCGCAGCCAATTTCTTGCTTGGATTTAGTTTTGCTGAAGCGGGTATGCTTGGTTTTATTTTAGCGGCTGTATCACCTGCTGTTATTGTACCGAGCATGTTAGAATTAGAAGAAAGTGGATATGGGACGGATAAAGAGATTCCGACATTATTGCTAGCAGGAGCATCAGTAGATGATGTATTTGCGATTACCTTTTTCGGATTTTTTCTCTCTTTAGGAACGGGTGTCCAGCAAAACATGTTACTGGTTATAGCAGAAATTCCATACAGTATTATTGGCGGTATTTTAGGTGGTATTGTATTTGCGATTTTACTACTGGTCGTGTTTAAATGGCGTCGTTTTAATTCAAGAAATACAGAACAGCTCTTGCTCCTGCTGTCAGTGGCTATCATATATTATTACATAGGAGAAGGGTTAGGTTTTGCCAGTTTACTCGGGATCATGGCGATAGGTTTTGTTATCTTAGAACGAACACCAAGGATTGCCAATTTATTTTCAGCAAAACTAACAAAAATTTGGTTGTTTGCTCAGATTATTCTTTTTACTCTTGTTGGAGCAGAAGTAAATATTGAAGTTGCTTTAGAGGCTGGTTTGATAGGTTTTGTGATTATTTTAGTTGGGCTTGTTGGACGTAGCTTAGGGGTCTGGCTATCAACAATTGGCACGTCATTATCACTAAAAGAACGTCTCTTTTGTATGATTGCTTATTTACCAAAGGCAACGGTTCAGGCAGCGATTGGATCGTTACCACTGGCAGCTGGTGTGGAAGTAGGCGGTGTGATCCTAGCGTTAGCTGTGCTTGCTATTTTAATAACAGCGCCACTTGGAGCGATCGGTATTAAATTATCTGCCCCACACTTGTTAACAAAAAATTAAACCTTACTTATTAGATCCATATCAATTATAATAGATGAATCACATGCGAATCGGAGGGACTCAAGATGTACCGTTTTGAAATTGAGCCTGGTTTGGCTTTAAAACCGCTGGAATTGAGAGATGCTGAAGCCCTTTATCAATTGATCGTTCAGTCACGTTCTCATTTACGAACCTTTTTGCCTTTTGCTGATTTAACAAAAAAACAGGAAGACACTGAAAAATTTGTCAATACAACCGTGCGTGATAATGCACTTGAGAAATCATTTGTTTCGGTAATTATGGTTGATGATGAAGTGGCTGGCTTAACAGGTTTTAATCAGATTAATAAAGAGAACCGAAACGGTGAGATTGGTTACTGGATTGGTGAATCTTTTGCAAGAAAAGGAGTGATGACAAAGGCAACTCGAGCGGTTATCGATTATGCTTTTAATGATTTAGATTTAAATCGTCTTATGATTCGAGCAGCAACTGAGAACAAGGCAAGTCGTAGTGTTGCAGAGAAATTAAATTTTGTCCATGAAGGAACACTTCGTGAGGTGGAATGGATTAATGATCATTTTTTAGATCTTGAAATTTATAGTCTATTAAAGAGAGAGTGGCAAGAGAATTAAATTAGAAAGTTGGCATTGAATGAAAAAGCAGACCTTTTATGTAAAAGAAAAAACAGAGTTATTACCTTTTTTATTAGAGAAAATTGATCGTGGCCGCAATTATGTGAAGGGTGTTTTGAAGCGTGGTCAAGTCATTGTTGATGGCAAAACAGAAACAGCCCATAATGCTGCTCTCTTACCCAATCAAAAAGTAGAGATTTTAAAAGAAGCCCCGATTGATCATAAATTGTCAGGTATTGATATTCTATTTGAAGATGATGATTTAATTGTGATTAATAAGGAGGCGGGTTTACTAACCATTGCGTCGAAACCACATGATAAACAGCGTACTGCCTATCGAGAGCTGACAGCTTATGTAAAACTAAACGATCCAAAAGCACGCATTTATATTGTTCATCGCCTAGATCGCGATACATCAGGTGTGCTTGTGTTTGCCAAAAATGAACAGACAAAGCAGGCACTGCAAAATAATTGGCATGATGGAGTGAAAGAACGAAGCTACCTTGCAATGATTGAAGGGAAGATGAATAAGAGTCAGGATACGATCACATCATGGTTGAAGGAAACGAAGACTCATCAAGTTTATGTAACACCAAACACGGACGGAGCCAAAAAAGCCATTCTCCATTATACGGTGCTGAGAACATCAAACCAGTATTCTTTGCTCAAAATCAATTTAGACACGGGCAGGAAAAATCAAATTAGGGTGCAACTTGCATCGATTGACCATCCTGTTGTCGGTGACAAAAGATATGGGGCGAAAGGAAACCCAATTGGCAGGCTAGGACTTCATGCCTTTGGTCTTGCATTCAAGCATCCAAAGACGAAGAAAATGATGCGATTTGAGGCACCCATACCGAAGAAGCTGAAGGTAAAGGAATAATCTAGATGTATGTCACGATATCCGAGGCTGCTGATTACCTTGAGCTAACTGAGAAAGAAGTTCGACAATTGATTTTTCAAGCTAAAATTCGTGCGGTTCATGATGGCAAACAATATTTAGTCAATACGGCACAGTTTGATACCCATCTAAGGGAAGTCGAAAAGTATCGGGCATTGATGCAAGACATTTTATCCGAACCCATCCCGGAAAGTCCCGATGTGAAAGATGAAGATTAACATTTATCACAAATATGCGTCTGTAAAACTCGGGGTAACAAATATTTTCGGTGGGACGCTAATGTCCAGATTCAATCAACTAAACAATCAATTGATTGATTATCTAAAACCCCTTCTAAAGCTAATGTTCAAACTTTAGAAGGGGTTTTTGTGCATTGGAAAAATAAAGCACTTAGGAAATAATTCAATGAAACAGATGAAGTAGAAGGGGTTGTTCAAAAACCTGCTAAAAATAGCTGTCGAGGACAAAGGAGCTTCGACTAACTACCGACACGTCATGTATTATTCATTTGGTCTACATAGTCTTTAAGTTGATCGGCAGGATGGTAAACGGTCTTTCCATGACAAACTTCTAACTGCTTTGGTTTTAACTTTCCAACGATTGCGCTGCTTTTTACAGCTTCATCCATATTTGCAGTAAACATCGGGATCGGCTGTTTCAGTTTACCTTTTTTTGAGGTAAAGAGATCCCCGGCCAGCAAGACTTGATCTTGTTCATGGTAGTAGACAACGTGTCCAGGAGAATGTCCAGGAGTGAGATAGGGTGTTAAACCAGCAATTGAATGAAGTTGACCTTGTTCACCTTCTTTAAGAGCTTGAGTACATCCTTTGGCTAAGACTTGCTTTGCCTTTTTTCTTCTTGGATATGGACGTTCACCCTCTAGATAGGGAATTTCTTTTTGGTGTGCATAAACGAGAACCTTAGTGTCTGATAATATTTTATTTAGTGCGCCAACATGATCAGAATGACCATGCGTTAGCAAAATTCTCTGTAAAGGTCCAGCCTCTAACTTGTTTATCAGCTGCATGATTGGTTTTGCCATCGATGAGATACCAGCATCAACAAGAGTGACCCCTTCTCGATCAACGACAAACCAAACGTGAATCGGGATGATCATCCATAGTTTTAAACTCCAAATGTGTTCGGAAACTTTATTGACTTTCATTTTCTTTCACTCCTCACTTAGCTTTTCTTTAAAACCTAAAATTAAGATATCAACTGAAAGGTCAAAAGTTGAGGTCAATCTTTCCATTAACGTTTCTAGCGGTTCATGCATATAGGAATAGGTCATTAATACCCCATTTAAGTTGTAATAAAAAATACGAGAAAATGCTAACAATTGCTTTCCGTTCGGGATCGAAAGACACTGCTGGATAACTTCCATTAAAATCTCAAATATTTCGATTCGAAGTTTATTGACTTCTAATTCAGGATGTTCCTGATCAACTTTTGTCGACTTAGCATTGATTAAAACAGAATACATATTTTGATTCTGTAAACCAAATAGAATATACGCTCGACTAATATTTTTTAGTCGAGCGATTGCTGACATGTCTTCTTGGGTTGATAATTGTTTTAATTGTTGATGTAATGTTTCCAAAACCGGCATGGCTAGTTGATGTAATAAAGCTTCTTTATCTTTAAAATATAAATAAATCGTTGTATGAGAACAGCCTGCATCCTTGGCGATTTCTCTTATTGTCACTGCATCATAGCCTTTCTTTGAAAAAAGCTTCTCCGCACTTGTTAAAATATCTTGAATGGTTTGATTCGATCGTCGCTCATGTTTACTCATTGTTAGAGTGAATCCTCCTTCAGCTATAACTAACCAATGGTTATATAAATATTGTATAACCATTGGTTAGTTAAGTCAACTATTTTTTACGTACGTTATTTGGTGGAAAGATGTTAAGCATGCAAAGGAAATAAATAACGTAGAGTTAGGAATAACTAGCAATAATTGTGCTAGTTCGCTTATTTTAATAGGGGGGTGGTTCTCATCACAGATTACAGGTTGAAATAATTTTACAAAAGCATCTCCCCCTAAATACTGAGATGGAATAATTCCCTAGCCTGTGTTTTATTTAGAAAATTCAGTTTATAATGAATTTATTAATCGATGAGGGTGATGAAAATGGAACCAATCGTCAGTGTGTCACATGTGAAAAAGAGCTACCAAAAAAGAAAAGATAAGACAGTGGTTAAGGCTGTTGATGATATTTCTTTCCAAGTACATAAGGGAGAGATCGTGGGTTTATTAGGCCCAAATGGCGCGGGTAAAACAACAACGATTAAGATGATTTGTGGCTTGCTTAAACCCAATCAAGGAACAATTAAGATCCAGGGACTTGATAATAGCAAACATCGGCTTAAATCATTAAAGCATATCAGTGCAGTTTTGGAGGGTAATCGAAATTTATATTGGCGTTTAACGGTTAGAGAAAATCTTGAGTATTTTGCTGGGAATCGTGGCAAGTCAAAAAAACAGGTCAAAGATCAAATCGATTATTTGCTCGAATTATTTCACCTTAAAATGAAAGAGCATGAACTCGTGAATCGGTTATCTCGTGGCATGCAACAAAAATTAGCGATTGCTGTGGCGATGTTGGCTGATACAGAAGTTATTTTATTAGATGAACCAACCCTTGGCTTGGATGTTGAAACGAGTTATGAAGTCCGGGATATTTTAAAGAAGATTGTTCGCGATGAAGCCAGAACAATTATTATTAGTTCACATGATATGGCGGTAATTCAAGCTGTTTGTGAACGAGTGATTATTGTCAATAATGGGAAAATAGTTACTGATAATCGAGTAGAAGATTTAATTGCATTATTTGATGCTCGCCAGTATACGATCACACTGGGTCAGCCTTTAATCCATCGACAAATCACACAATTAAAAGCCTGTTTTTCTAACTTTGAATATGAGTCAGAACAATTAAAGCCTAAACTTGTAGTTGAGTTATTGAGTGCTGAACAGATTTATCAAGTTTTTGATATTTTAAAGAAAAATGAAACACCTGTAGAGGATATTAATCGGAATACGATTAATTTTGAACAAGTATTTATCAAAATTATTAAGGGGGAAACCGGTCATGCCAATCATTCATCTCTTTCAAGCAAATCTTCGAAAGCAAGCAATTGAATTAAAACGCTATGCACCAAATACGATAGCTCTTTTCCTAACTGTTTATATTATTTTTATTGGGATGTTCTTCGGAATTCAATTTATTGGGAGCCCAGATACACAAGCAGTAACGGTCCAATATACCATTGTTAGTTATATCTTTTGGTATTTAGCAATGATGATTGTTAATGGAATGGGCTATGAAATTGTCTCTGAAACGACCAGAGGAACTTTTGAACAGCTTGGCATGTCACCCAGCGGGATTTGGAAAATTCTCACGACACGTTTGTTAGCTGATAGCCTTTTGCATGCAGTTATGGTGATTTTATTATTTTATTTGTCAATGTTGACGTCAGGTGAATGGCTAAATATTGATTTACTTTCCATCATTCCGATCTTTATTTTAACTTGTATAAGTATGTATGGGTTAGCTTTTATGATCGCTGGATTAACCGTTATTTTAAAACAAATTCAAGCTTTTTTGCAGATTTTTCAATTTGCTTTGGCTGGGCTAACTTTTATCAGTTTATCTTCACACATTTATTTATTATTGCTCCCGATCACAAAAGGATTGCAGATGATTCGAGCGATTATGATTGAGAATTATCAATTAACTGATTTTTTACTCATTGATTTTATCATTTTAATTGTAAATGCCCTGCTTTATCTTTTAGTTGGTTTAGCCATTTACTTATACTGTGAACACTATGCAAGAGAAAAAGGATTATTAGGTCAATATTAGATGGAAAAGATCAGTTATGTTGATCCACGAAATAAATGCTATACAAGGCACAATGCTTTTAGTCTATATAGAATTATTCTCTGCTAGCTAAAGATTTACGCTATGACGGGGTTGCCTAACTGTTGTCGGGAATAAAGATTCGAGTTAAAATAAAGAAAGAAATGAGGGATATAAATGACAAACCGAAAGTTAGCATTAATTAAACAACTCGTAAAGATTCCGAGTCCATCGGGAAACACAACACAAGTGATTCAATTTGTTGAGAATTATTTTAATGAGTTAGGCGTGACGACGAAGCGGAGCCGAAAGGGAGGTCTAATCGCAACTTTACCGGGCAAAAATAATGACGAGCACCGGATGTTGACCGCCCACGTTGATACGTTAGGGGCAATGGTGAAAGAGATTAAAGCGAATGGGCGATTAAAACTTGATTTAATCGGAGGCTTTCGTTACAACGCGATTGAAGGTGAATATTGTCAAATTGAAACAGCGACGGGTGAAGTTTTCACCGGAACGATTTTGATGCGACAAACCTCTGTTCATGTCTATAAAGATGCAGGTACAGCTGAGCGTAATCAAGATAACATGGAAGTTCGCCTTGATGCTAAAGTTTCCTCGGAGAAAGACATTCGAGCGCTAGGCATTGAAGTGGGCGATTTTGTCTCATTTGATCCACGTGTTCAAGTGACTGATAATGGCTTTATCAAGTCACGTCATCTTGATGATAAAGCAAGTGTTGCTATTTTAATGGAGGCTGTTCGTCAGGTTGTTGAAGAAAATACCGTGTTGCCTTATACAACACATTTCTTAATATCAAATAATGAAGAGATTGGTTATGGCGGTAATTCTAACATTACCCCAGAAACAGTTGAGTACTTAGCGGTTGATATGGGAGCAATGGGTGATGGTCAATCGACTGATGAATATACGGTTTCTATTTGTGTCAAAGATGCAAGTGGACCATATCATTATGGTTTGCGCAAACATCTCGTTGCGCTTGCTGAAGCGAATCAAATTGGCTATAAGCTAGACATTTATCCATACTATGGTTCGGATGCATCGGCAGCCATTCGTTCAGGTCATGATATTATTCATGGTTTAATTGGTCCTGGAATTGATTCATCCCATGCATATGAACGCACACATATCGATTCGCTTGAACAAACGGAAGCACTTGTTAAAGAATACTTAAAGTCTGACTTAATTTCATATTAGTTGATTGAGGGGCTGTTACACAATAAAAAATGACCTGTGTAACAGCCTTTCTATGCTATAAAAAGAGAGCAGTTCCCAACGTCAATGATAACAAGTGCTCAAATATGCTTGAGTAGGGACTAATCTGTTGAAACTACTAACTGTGAGCATCAATAATTTGAAGTCTTCGAACATAGAACCCCCCCTTGTGAATATAAACATGATACGAAGAGAGCTGTCATTTGGCAATTGTGTTTTTTCTATTATGATTTACTCAACTTTCGAAGATGCACTTAGAAAGTTGAGTTGTTTTATTATAAAAGGTAAAAAATTAAATTTAATACTTTACCTGTCGTAGTATTATAGTGTATAATAAACTTACTACGACAGATGGAGTATAGGGGGTGCTTTATTGCTATCTAGTGATATCATGAGAGGCTACAATGATCTAATTATCCTTAGTTTATTGATCGAAGGACCATCGTATGGTTACGAGATATCGAAAAAAATCAAAGAACGATCAAATGAAAATTATGTGATGAAAGAAACGACACTATACTCTGCCTTTGCTCGTCTTGAGAAAAATAACTATATCCAGTCCTTTCAACAAATAAAAACAGCAGGGAGAAAAAGAACGTATTATGAAATTACTGAAACAGGACGAAATTATTTAAACGATAAAGCTGAAGAGTGGGTTGTGACGCAGGATGTTGTTAATCGATTTTTAATGAAAGGTGGAAGTTAAATTGGACACAATCATGTCATATCTAGAAACCATGTTTGCTAAGTTACCGAAGACTGATGAGCTTGAACAGATAAAAGAAGAGCTACAAATGAATATGGAAGAAAAATATTATGAACTGATTGCAGAAGGTAAAACGGAAAATGAGGCCATTGGTACCGTCATTAGTGAGTTTGGTAATATTGATGAATTGATTGAAGAGCTTGGTTATCAATTAAAAGAAGAAGAAAGTCAAGAAGAATTACAAAGTATATCTGATCAAGAGATCGATCATTTTTTTCAAGAGAGTCAACGAGCGGGGAAATTACTCGCCTTTGGTGTGAGTCTAATTATTTTTGCGGTGGCTGTTTTTATGGTAACAATTAAAATCACAAGTTGGATCAGTGGTGCAACGCAATTTTTTGATGTTGTTGGGCTAATTCCCTTATTTATTTTGGTTGCCATCGGAGTTGCGATTTTAATCGTATCTCATCATCGATTGGAGCCATTTTTATCAGTAATTGGCTATCATCAATTGACATACAGTCAAGAAGAAAATTTACAAGCTGATTACGCAAAGTTTCAACCTCGCTATATGAGAGGGCTTGTCATAGGTGTTGTCCTCTGTATTTTGGCACCACTTGCATTAATTATCATTTCAACGATTGATCGATCTAATGGTGAACTTGGTGTTGCTGCATTACTTGTCTTAGTAAGTATGGCTGTTTACTTTTTTGTTTATTATGGATCGCAAAAAACAACTTATCAAAAAATATTGAAACTCGATGAATACCAACAGCCACAAGTGAATGAAAAACAAGAACAAGACAAGATTGTCCAAGCGGTTGCTGCTTTCATTTGGCCAAGTGCAGTGGTTATTTTCTTAATATCGGGTCTTGTTTTCCATCAATGGCACATTAATTGGATCATATTTCCTGTAACGGGCTTGTTATTCAGCGGATTTGCAGGGATGCGCTATGCTTTGAAAAGTAAATAATTTATCGTAAAGAGCTTGTTTCTGAACAGTAAACGTGTTATAGTTTTAGAGCGATGAGCTATTTTGCGTAAGACGCACACAACAAACGTTTATGTGGAAACGGTGTTGCGCCGCAATTTTTCAATCACTCGTCCAGGATCGAGTGATCAAAGCCGACTTCTAATATAGAGGTCGGTTTTTTGCATTTAAGGAATAAAGTATAAGTTCAACTAGGGCGACCCGATATCTTTTCAAGGCTTGCTTTACCAAATTTTCTTTATTCAGCGTTCAGATGATTGATTCGATAGACGAACATGAATCAAGGTGCTAAAATCAATTTAACTATAATGAAAGAGGCTGTTAAATAATGAAAAAGTTTATTATAATAACAATTATTTTTCTACTATTAATAGTAAAGGTTATTAATGACACAACAGCTATAAAAGTGAACACGGTGACCATTCCAAATGATAAATTAACAACTAATCAAAAAATCTCCATTTTACAAATTAGTGATGTTCATAATCGAGATTTGGAAGGAAGTTTTGATCGACTCACAGAACTTGATCCAGACCTCATTGTCTTAACAGGGGATTTGATTGATCGAAAGACAACGGACCTAACGAACACAACGAAGCTATTAGATCAGTTAGTGACAATGGATCGTCCAATTTATTTTGTTTCAGGAAATCATGAACAAGAAAGCCCAATTTTTGCAGATTTAAAAGGGTTATTGGCAGAGTATGAAGTAATTGAGCTTGATAATCAACATATGACGATTGAAGTGAATGGTGTACCAATCAATTTAGCAGGTGTGGCAAATGCTTCAACAGGCCATGCCAAACTAATTGATGCCCTTGAAGGTGTTAATTTGACATATCCAACGGTTTTACTCTCTCACTCACCAATAACTCCTGATAATGAGATTGATTTAATTTTAAGTGGGCATACTCACGGTGGTCAGGTGCGACTACCTTTTATTGGTGGGCTTATTGCCCCTGATCAAGGCTTTTTTCCTGAGTATGATAAAGGAATATATGAGTTGGATTCTGGCGCAACACTCTATATTGATAGTGGCTTAGGAACAAGTCTTTTACCCATACGCTTCTTCAATGAAGCACAAGTATCGATAGTGACCATAATTAGCGAAGAGTAATCATGGTGTTAAATTGCTGATTTTGAAAGTAGGGTTGAGTGTGAAAAAACAGGTAAGTTTGCTCGTGACCGTTAGTTTCCTTGTTCTTCTTATGGCGCCAATTGATTTATGGCTCGCACCCAATTATTGGGTTAAATCATGGGTGAAAATTATTTTATTTGTTATCACTCCTATTGTATTAAATCGAAAATTTGATTGGTTTATATTGAAAGACTTGTTACTTTTTAAGAAGAAAGGAAGAAAACAAATCTTCTTTTTCGGTATAGTAATCTATTTATTTATTATTTTGTGCTATTGGACACTTGGAAGCTGGTTTGATTTTAGTGGAGTAATAAAGACGTTAGAAAAGACGATGGCGATAGATAAAGACAACTTTATCGGTATTGCTTTGTATATCCCGGTTGTTAATGCATTTATTGAAGAGTTTTTCTTTAGAGGTGTTATTTTCCTTACCTTAAAAAGGTTAATGTCCCCAATCATAAGCTATTTGTTGAGCGCAGGTATATTTGCGGTATATCATGTTGCCATTATGACTAACTGGTTCACACTTCCTTTATTTATCTTAGTAGTGTTTAGTTTAGTTATAGCGGGTCTCTTGTTTAATTGGATTACTGATAAAACGGGTTCAATTTATGCTTCATATTTTGTTCATGCGACAAGTAATTTGGCGATTAATACGATTGCTCTTCACCTTTTTGGGCTTTTGTTCTAATATTCTAATGATCAGTTAACGTTCCCATTCAGTTATAGTAGACTATATATGACAACATGAGAAAGTGAGAGATATGATGAAGAAATTGATAATAGTACTAGGGGTGTGGCTGGTTTTTCTAACGGGTTGTGGAACCGAGTTAGATAATCAGCAGAACTCCACTAACCAAGCAACCCAAGAAGATAAAGAGACGACTGTTTTGGCGGAAGACGAAGAAATCGGCGATGAACGAGAAAAAGAGCAGGCTCAAGATGATCAGCCAAAGCAAGCTGAAATAAATAGTGAACTTGTCATTCATTTTATTGATGTCGGTCAAGCAGATGCAACGTTATTTCAGACTGATGATGTTACGATTCTGTTTGATGCTGGGAATTGGAATCGAAGAGATGTTGTTGAGTATTTACAAGCTTTACATATTGAAAAAATTGATTTGTTAATTGGGTCGCATCCAGATGCTGATCATATTGGCCAGATGCCCTTAATCTTGGAACAGTTTCAAGTTGATGAAATGTGGATGTCAGGTGTGGAATCAACTTCTCGAGTTTTTGAGCAAACGTTAAATAAAATGCTTGAACATGAAGTTAATTATCATGAGCCACGTGCTGGAGAAAGCTATCAATTGGGAGATTTATTAATTGAGGTAATCGCCCCTGAACAATTAACGAATGATGCGAATGAAGACTCAATTTCGATTTTTCTTCAATATGGTAATTCAAGTGTTGTGATGACAGGAGATGCAGGGGCAAGAGCAGAAGCGAATATGATTGATGTACGAGAAAGTCTAGCTGCCGATATTCTTCATGTAGGACATCATGGATCAAATACGTCGACAAGCGCGTCATTTTTAACGGCTGTTAATCCTGATTATGCCATTATCTCAGCTGGTGAAGATAACAGTTATGGTCATCCTGATCAAGAAGTTGTTGATCGCATACGAGATAACGGGACAGAGCTTTTTATGACCTATCAACATGGGACAATCATTTTTGCTTCAGATGGTCAGACATTTGAAGTTGAATCAATGAATGATCAACCTTTTGATCCAGATAAATCCGACACATCAAATGAATCCATTCTAGAAAAAGAAAAGAGTTCTGACCTGATACAATCCGATGATCAAAAATCTGGATGTATTGATATCAATAGTGCCTCAGTTGATGAACTTATGGGAATCATCCATATCGGTGAAGTTAGAGCAAATGATATCGTTGATTTGCGTCCGTTTGAGTCAGTAGAAGCTTTAATTAAAGTGGACGGGATAGGAGAAGCACGTTTAGCTGATATTATAAGTGAACAAAAAGCATGTGTGAGGTGATTTGATGAAAGTTGAAGCTGTGATTGATCGTTTTACAGAGCAGAGACAAGCTGTAGTGTTAGCAGAAACAATCGGAAAAGAATTTTTTATTGATCAAGCCAAATTACCTGAGGGAGCAGTACGTGGCGATTACTTAAATTTGGAGTTGGATAAGAACGATCAGGTTGTGAACATAGTGATCAATCAGGAAAAAACAATGGAAAGGAAAAAATCTGTTCAAGCAAAATTAGCCCAGCTTCGTCAAAAGAGCACAGGGAGTAAGTTTCGCCGTGATTAATGACCTATTTATTTAAAGAAAAACGTCAGATTCAAGTATGCTATGAATCTGACGTTTTTGATTGATCTTCGCTCAACTATCAATAAATCTCTGATTTCGAATATTCAAAATGAACGAGGATTCACTTTATCACAGATAACCGTCCGTAAAGCTCGGGGCAACAACGGGTTTCGATGGGGCGAGTAACCGCAAATGTTTTCGGTGGGGCGAGTAATCACACAAAGGAAAGCTACGAAGTATTTGCATCGTAAGAATAAGTGCCTTACTTATTCTGAGCCCCAGTCCCAATCAGTGGGAGAAGAGTGAAAACCAATGTTGTCAGGTTAACACGACCGCTACGGAAAAACACTACGCTTTCCGTGGGCGTGGAGGCGTACAGGACGTAGGTCATGCAGGCTTTGTCACAGGACGTGACGAAGTTAGCCTGCCTTGAGCTAACTTTGCCAAGCAAAAAACACTTGTCAAAGTGGATCTCAAGCTCACGCTTTTCCCACAGGACAAGGAAAGCTTCGTCAGCGAGACATCGCACGAAGAAAATGGCTTTTTATTTTCGAGGAGTCTGCGTGTTTTTCCTTCGCTAGCTGGTTTTACTTTCATTTGTATTAAAGTTGATACTCGATTCCATTCCATCATTTTCTTATTTGGATGGAAGGAAATACAAATCAATATAAACCAAATTAAAATAGAATTCACTCATACAACAGATCCACTTAGGTGATTGGAACGAAAGGTAGTGACTCCAGCGGAAATAAGACAAGGAAAGCTTCGTCAGCGAGACATCGCACGAAGAAAATCGCTTTTTATTTTCGAGGATGAGTTGAAGATCCACTTTTGTAGCGCATTAGGCTACAAAAGTTAACTGAAGGCAGGTTAAGTTCGCCACGTCCTGTGGCAACACCTGCATGATCTACGTCCTATAGACCTCCATCTCCGCGGAAAGCATCCACCTGTAGTGGAAAGCACCGACCCTTAATATTTGAATCTTAGCATGCTATTTATCATTTTGAAATGGATTTACTTAATCGATTTTATTAACCTGACAACATTGGAGTGAAAACTTCCCCTGATTGAAGTTTCGCTTTATAGCCTCCTATTAGAGGTTAATCAATCATCGGGGTAAGCCCCCAATGATTGAAGAGTACATTATTGCTGATCTTTATCAACGTGTGTTTGTTCGAGTTTTTGATCCCATTTGGCTAAATATTTGCTGGCAAACTCTCGTCCACCTAAACCGAATGCTAGACCAAAGGCTAGTGCTAGGGCGCCTAAGATTAAAATAAAGGCTGCATTAACAATAGAATCAGCGACACCTAGTTGATTAAGTGCCATAAAAATGGCTAAGATAATAATACTGTATTTGGCGATATTGGCAAGGAATACTCTGCCCGTTCCAGAGATAACAGAGAGAACCATTTTTTCAACAAGGTGAGCCAAGAATAGCGCAATAGCTAATAGGACAATCGCTACTAATACATGTGGAAGATAAGCGATAATGCCACCAACGATAGCAACTAAGAATACGAGATTTACAATTTGTAGAGCTTCACCCACGAATAGAATGATAATGACAATCTCAGCGATAATGCCAACCATTTGGCTAAGTGTATAAGGCTGTTTATCTTGACTCCATTTACCTAAACCAAGGTGTTTCATTAAATTGTTAAACCCAATACGTGTAAGTAATTGATCAACCAATTGTTTGACCCAACGGCCAATCCAAATACCGGCTGTAACTAAAATAATGGCAATAGCTATGTTTGGAATCATTGACATCATGTCATTCAACATGCCAATAGCCGGTGTAGTAATCCCTCTAATATCTAATTGCTCTAGTGCTGAAATAGTGACTGGAATCATAATCAGAACAAAGACAATTGTTCCAATAACTTGCGCTAAGCTTGTTCCTTCTAAAAATTTATTTAGACCAAGTTTATCAACTAATCGTTCACTGCCAACACTTTTTAGAAAATTAGTTAGTAAGGCACGAATAACTTTTGCAACAAACCATCCAATAACAAAAACAAGTGCAGCTGCAAACAAGGCAGGAATAAAGTCAAGGATTGACGATACCATGCTTTGGAAGGGTTGTGCTATTCCTGTTATATTAAGGGTTGTTAAAATAGCTGGTAAAAATAATAATAGCACAAAATAAAAAACAAGATTGGCAATGGTATCTACAGCTTTTTGTGATTGCTGTCCTTCCTCCTGCAAGCCTAATTTATTCAATATTTTTGCGATAGGTAAGCGTTGACCTAATTTTCTAATGAGAAAACTTAATGTCACAGCAATTACCCATGCGACAGCAAATAAAATAATAGCTAGTATAATATCAGGAATAATACTTAGCAATGAGGTTAGCATTTCAGAAAATGGACGAGCTATAACAGTTAAGTTAAGCATGTTCAAAAAGACGACAAAAGCAAAAATCATAATAAACCAAAAGACAAATTTGCTTATGATTATCTCAGACCGATAATTCCCCTTTTTTTCACCTGATGGTCCAGCAAATAGTTTATTGTCAAGTTCTGTTTTTAATAATGCTTTCTTAACAATACCTGAAACTATTAATGCAATCACCCAACCAATAATTAAAGCTAGTAGGGCTAGCAGAAAATTCGAAATAGAACCAAAATAATACATAAATTGATCCATTATTTAATCCTCTCCTTAATCTATTTATTTAACTATTGATTACCCATTATCAAGAATCGGTAAACACAATTTAGCTAAATATGGATGAGTTTGTTCATTTCCCTGGAAATAATAAAAGCATTGTCTGGTTAACAATGCTTATTCTACGACAGGTATTTCCTGTTTAAATTGGTGAGATGAATACTAGATAATTATTTCGTGTCTGTTTTAACAAAAGGATATTGGATTCAGAATAAGAAAGATACTTATTCTTACGGAGAATGGCACTGTAGCTTTTCTTAATATGATCACTAATGCTGGAAAGCTTTTTGATCTAGTGAGGAAAAATAGGGACCAATCACGCCCAGCATGATTGGTCTAGTTTAGCAGATCGATTCTCTTTTGGATGTTAAAAAATTAATAAACAGTATCACCATTAAAGATTGAATTTTTTACAATAACGTAATCAACATTGCGGATAGCCATTAATTGATTCCCACCAGCGTAAGAAATAGCTGATTGCAAGTCTTGTTCCATTTCCATTAAAGTATCTTGCAAGGGACCGCGATATTCAACATGCATTTTTTTCCCTTCAACATTTCGTTTTTCCCCTTTTTGATACTCTGAAGCAGAACCAAAGTATTCTTTATAAAGTTTACCATCAACCTCTATTGTTTGACCGGGTGACTCTTTATGTCCGGCAAATAGTGAACCAATCATAACCATTGAAGCCCCAAAGCGAATTGATTTAGCAATATCGCCATGTGTTCGAATACCACCATCTGCGATGATTGGCTTACTTGCTGCTTTAGCACACCATCTTAACGCAGCTAATTGCCATCCACCTGTACCAAAGCCTGTTTTCATTTTGGTAATGCAGACTTTACCTGGTCCGATTCCAACTTTAGTCGCGTCAGCACCTGCATTTTCCAATTCTCGAACAGCTTCTGGTGTACCAACATTTCCGGCAATGACAAAGCTTTCAGGTAATTTCTCTTTAATGAATTTCACCATTTTAATCACATTATTTGAGTGACCATGGGCAACGTCAATCGTGATATATTCAGGTGCTAAGTTTTGATCAACTAATGATTGAACAAAATCATATTCCTCTTCCTTAATTCCAACACTAATTGAGGCAATTAAATCGCGATTATGCATATCTTTAATAAATTGTGTTCGTGTTTCTGGTTCAAAGCGATGCATAACATAAAAATAATTATTTTCAGCTAAATATAGTGCTACTTTTTCATCAATAATTGTCTGCATATTAGCAGGGACAACCGGCATCCGAAAAGTATATTTTCCAAGTGTAACAGAGGTATCACATTGGGATCGACTTGTAACCATACATTTTGCGGGAATAAGTTGAATATCTTCATAATCAAATACATTTTCCATTTATAACACTCCTAAACACGAATATTTTTTATTGGTTTAATTAATATTGTTCGTCCATAAGGTAATATACATGAGATTAAATAGATTGTCAAAGAAACACGATAAAAAATAAATAATCATGCTATAAATGTTTAGTAGATTGATTGATAACTTTATCATTTGAATACAATAATAAATTTCGATGGAAGGCTTTGCCGACGAGGAGGCATATGAGGAAAATTACCCTGTATTTCTCAAAAAGTCTACCGCTTACATAAATAAGTAAAGGGGAATATCTAGGCATAGGGCTCTTTAAATGGAGCAAAATTCGAACACTATGCTGGATCAATCATGCCGAGACATACTTGATTAGAGAGGAGCTGCTACATAAAAAGCAATTCTTTTTAACTAATTGTTAGTTTTTAGCTCTTCAGGTGGAAGAGGAAGTTAAAGTGAGCTAAGTATCGAGTTTGCCTTAGGCTGAGAGGGATGTCAACTATCCCTTGTTAAATTGAAATAAATACGAGTTCAGTGAGTTTGATGCTGGTTCCCAAAAATCAAAAATATAATACACTAGAATAAGTGTGACAAGTGTAATTAATAAATAACTTTTTCCAAACCCTTTAATAAACATAAAAAGACTGATAAATGCTGCTAAGCAAAAGAAAATTCCTGCAGCAAGAATAGCTAGGTATGACATATGGCTACTCCTTTGAAATATAGTGTTAGAAGATGTTCAAAAAAGCTGATATGGGTTCAAGCTCTTTTTCTAAAAACGCGCGTGTCCTATGGGCAACGAAGAAATCATTACACCTAGTGAGACGTGTTGGAAATAGTAGAGCTTTTGTTAAGGGTGCCTCCGTCTTATGATGAGGCGAGCTTATCCGACGTGCTTTTTTGGAACATATCCTGTTATATTTTTTTAGTTAAGAAATAAAATCATGATATTAAGTGATTAAAAACTATATCACATATTATATTATATACCCCTTGTCAAGTTAAGAAACGATTACATTATGATTTCAGTATTAAGACGGTAAGTTTGCTTTCATTCATGATATAATGAAATTAGTATAGTGAAGAGGTGGACGTAAATGTATAAGCGGTTTATTTATTTGGCGGGTTTTCAGGCACTTCTTTTTGTTGTATTTGTTCTAATGATGATTTTTGAATATGGAATAAATCTAATGACCTTATCAGTTATAGTTATTTTAATAGTAGGTATTGCACTTAATTTACTTCTTTATTCTTATTTCAAAAAAATTGCTGAACACCAGAAACAGAATGAAGATAATCTGCCAACTGATGAAAAATAGCGATCTCCTTAATATCAGGGATCGCTATTTTAATTGAAGTAGGGTAATGTTAATTTTTATCTAGACCGACGTCCTTTAACGAATAAGCATCTCGATAGGAATACCAATCTGATATTTTTTCAAAATCTTTAATCGGTAGACCTTGAATGGAATAATGTTGCCCAACAAAGTTATCCAATACAGATGTTTTGATGTTTGTAATCTTAAGCTTTTTCTGAATTAAACTTTGATGTTGTTCTAATGCTTGAATACGATCTTTTTTTAGCAATAGGGTTTCCCTTGATAAAAATGGAAAAAATTGCAAGGTTAACTGTGCTGTATCCAAATGTGTTTTCGTCATTTTATAGCTTAAATATCTATACATGATCAATGCTGATACTAGAATGATAGTCGTCCACCAGAAATCTGGCAAGAAAATAAGGACTAAACTAATTGGGATAATTGATATAAGCAAATTAGCTAAGGATTGATAGTAAAAAGATTTTTTTGAGATAGGCTTTAATTGCTTAAATGTATATTGATATTCAGGTAACATCTTCTTAATAAAAGATTCAATTTCAGAATGTCTGATTAAGGGGAAAATAATGGTTCGCGAATTTTCCTTTTGATTGACTTCACCACCTGCAATCACGACAAACAAACTCCCGACCTTGAATGGAAGTCTGAGAAAGTTTTGCTTAACCCCGACTGCTTGAATACGTTGTAAAGGAATGGTTAATTGTTTTTTCTCCCAGAGACCTCTTGTAATATAAAGCTCCTGTTCATATCGTACGATTGTAAAATCACCATATTTAATAACTGATCCAATCACACCTATTAGCCAAATAACACTTAATACAAGAATTGAGAGTACAATCAAAGTTCCGACAGCTTGTGTAATAATCCAATCGGTTGTTTGATCTAGAAAGCGTTCTGGAATGAAGGCCTCAACCTCCGAAAAGATAAAAATAAACAGGGTGGCGATCAGCCCAAAGCCGCCAGATGTTGTACCGAAAATAAATAAACGCTTATAGCTCGCTTCGTACCTAGGTAGTCTTTGCTCAAGAGCATAGTCGTAGTCATAGGACTCATCTCGGTCATTTTCTCCGTTGCTTACTTTCAGATCTTGTCTAAGCTGTTCAGCCTCCGTCCTTTTAAGGGCAATTAGATGTGCATCAACTTCCATGTCACTTCCAGCTGTTTCAACTTGAACCCCTGTTAGTCCAAGTAAACGATGAAGAATATTTTGATTTAAATTAATCGATTGAATACGATGTTTAGATATCGTTCGGTTCTTGCGAATAAATATGCCATGTTCAATTCTTAAGGCGTCTTCATGAACGGAATAGGTAAATCTCAGCCATTTTAACCAGCTGAAGATGGTAATTAAGATAATTAAGGCAACGATTCCAAAGATGGTATAGATGAAATACTGTCTTTCACCAAATAAGAAAAACAAAGAAATAAACAGAAAGATCCAGTCTTTTAATCCTTTCAAAATAAAAAGGAGGATGGCAATAGGGTGGAGATGCTTAGGTTTAGATATCATTTTGTTCCACCCTTGCTAAGACAGAGATTTGATCGCGTAATGCTTCAGCTTCTGACAATTTTAAGGCAGGTATTTCATGAATCGTTGCTGCTGTTGAAACCTCTAAACTAGCGAGTTTAAATTTTCTTAAAATAGGCCCTTGTTTGGTATCAACATGTTGAACTCGTACCATAGGGACAAGCGTTCGTTTGACGATCAAAATGCCATGTTGAATATAAATTTCCTGATCATATAATTGATAACGCCATCTTCTCCAGCGAAGAGGTGGGATTAGAAAAATGGCTAAACCAGTCATAAGTACTGTTATACCTAGACCAATTCCAGCTAGCCAGTATGACCAATCATACAGGATACCAAGCACAGCTAACCCAATGGTCAAAAATAGAAAAATGAACGTATAAATAAGTCCACTAATCTTCCAAACTGTTATCGCTGATTTTTCAATTCTGTTTTGTGGAACGTCACGCATATAAAACATCCTTTCTCCAATGTTTGTCCATATATATTATAAATTCAAATGAATTATCGATCTAGATGCTTAATCTAAAAGCTTTTATCAATAATAAACGCAAGTAATTAGCAAAGAGTTATTCTATGATCAGTTAATTATCATTTAAAATATATTGGTCAACAATTTTTGCAATACCATCATTCATGTTTGTGTCTGTGACTATATCAGCAATTTCCTTAATATCGTCTGGTGCGTTCCCCATGGCGACTCCTAGACCTGCAAATTCAATCATTTCTTGATCATTATAGCTATCGCCAATTGCAATCACGTCTTCACGCTTAATATTAGTTCGTTCAATGATCTGCCTTAAGCTAGCTCCTTTTGTGACCCCTTTTTCAATAAATTCAAGAAAATAGGGCTTAGAACGCATGATACTAAATTTATGATTGAGTTGTGGTTTGATTTTTGCTTCAACTTGTTTAAGTGTCTCAGGCTCTTCTAACATAAGAACTTTCACTGGAGGAATCGTCACTGCATCGATAAAATCCTTGACAACTTTAATAGGTAAGCTAGTGATTTCAGATTCAATTTCGGTATATGGGTTCTTTTTATCAGTAATAATTTCATCACCCATATATGTATGAATATAGACATTTTCTTGTTTGCTTAGTTTGTATAGTGATTGAATATCATCAAGGGTTAGCGAACTACTATATAATTCTTTTCCTGTACGACAAGCAATGATTTTCGCTCCATTAAATGCAATGAGATAGCTTTCAAATTGATCAAGTGCAAGTTCTTTGGCAGACTCATTCATTGCAAAAGTCGGTCTCCCTGAAGCCAATACAACCTTGATACCCATTTCTTGTGCCTTCATTAAGGCTTGTTTTGTTCGAGTTGAAATAGTGAGATCATCTCTAAGTAAAGTATCGTCTAAATCTAATACAATCATTTTATAACTCAATTTTGATCGTCCCCTTTTTGTAAAATCTACTCAATCTTACTAAACTTTTAAGCATTTGTGTAGCTGAAAAAAAGAAAGGTCATCAATTGTTTATATGCGTAATGATCTAATGGATCGGGACAAGCCGATTGAAGCCTTTAAACGAGCGGATTATTTTTAACCTTCATAAATTTATTTGTTGACAATCTTCTATCATAAAAAGCTTACTAAACGTTAAGCACAAATTTTAAAAATAAATACAACGTTTATTTAAACCATTTGTATAACAACAAAAACAGATTAACAAATGTCAATCCGTTCAGTACTGAATGGATTGATCAAACTATTTTTATATCAATTGCAGAATCTTGTCTTATTTGGATATAATATTAAGTAATAAATGAGAGGTGATGTTTTTGAGTAATGCCGAACGTTTTATCGTTGCTTTTAATAAGATTGAAAAATATTTTGACCAAGAATTAAATGATACACGCTACGTGCCCTTTCATCGTGCGGTTTTGCGGTTGAAAATGAACAATGCGATTGTTAATCGCTATCATAATGATTTACTTGAATACTCAGAACTTCGTAATGCGATTGTCCATGAACGGACGAAAATTAATTATACAATTGCTGATCCGCATGTTGAGGTTGTAGAGGCAATTGAGCGGATTGCTGATGAGGTAACAGCACCGAAATTAGTCATCCCAACTTTTTCAAAAACATTACAAATTATTCAAGCTGACTTAACATTAAAAGACGTATTAGCTACTATTCGCGAAACAAAATTCACTCAATTCCCAGTTTATCGAAGTAAGCAGTTTATTGGGCTTTTAACAGACAAGCGTGTTCTGCATTGGATTGCACAACAGATGAATGGTGACTTTCAAGAATTATTAACAACACCGATTCATGAACTTTTGCAAAGTGAGAAAACTGGACAAAATTACCGTTTTATTCCTCGGTCAATGAATATTTATCAAGCTGAAGAAATATTTTTGGCAACCATTAAGAAACATGAAGGGGTAGAAGCCCTCTTGATTACAGAGGATGGCAAGCCTCATCAGAAGCTGTTAGGAATGCTGACCCCACATGATTTAATCGATATTCCATAAGGATAAATTGCGCGCGCATTTAAGCTAAGGTACAATTATTTTAAAAAGGGGCTGTTGCATAATAGCTGGCTAATTATGCAACAGCTCTTTATGTGAGTATTAGAAATGGGAATAAAATACCGGATAGAGACGCGCTATTTGACATTTTGGCTTGAGGTTTTGTTCGAAATGAAGGATAGAAGGGTTCTATTCTTCATTTTGGCTTGAGGTTTCATTTGAAGTGAAGGATAGAGGCGTCTTATTCGACATTTTGGCTTGAGGTTTCATTTGAAGTGAAGGATAGAAGGGTTCTATTCATCATTTTGGCTTGAGATTTCATTTGAACTGATGGATAGAAGGGTTCTATTCGACATTTTGGCTTGAGGTTTCATTTGAAGTGAAGGATAGAAGGGTTCTATTCTTCATTTTGGCTTGAGGTTTTGTTTGAAATGAAGGATAGAGACGCTCTATTCGACATTTTGACTTGAGATTTTGTTCGAAATGAAGGATAGAGACGCGCTATTCGACATTTTGCCTTGAGGTTTTATTTGAAGTGAAGGATAGAGACGCGCTATTCGACATTTGGGCTTGAGGTTTTGTTTGAAATGAAGGATAGAAGGGCTCTATTCTTCATTTTGGCTTGAGGTTTCATTTGAACTGAAGGATAGAAGGGTTCTATTCTTCATTTTGGCTTGAGGTTTTATTTGAAGTGAAGGATAGAGATGCGCTATTTGACATTTTGGCTTGAGGTTTCATTTGAAGTGAAGGATAGTTTCAAATCTGTAAAAAACATATAGCATGATAAAAAGAGCTGTTGCACTATTTATTTTTCATTTTGCAACAGCTCTTTTTTAACCAGTCATTTATTGTTTTCACTTTCTTCAATACTCTCGACAATCCTTTTTACTTTGTCATTGAATCGAGCAATTGGGACGATTCGTGCTTCTCGTAAATATTCTTTTCCTGCAAAGAATAAAAGTAAGACAGGAACAGTGAAAATATTAAAGCGTCCCGCAATTTCGGGTGTTTTAGTTGTATCTATCGAAGCTGTTTTTATCATTGGGTATTGCTCCATTACGGCTTCAATTTGAGGCAATAAACTCTCACAAACACTACAATTTGGTTTAGAAATATACAGGAAAGCTAAATGAGATGTCGCAATAAAAGTTTCAATTTCCTTAATATCGATAAGTTCTTCAAATGAGGTCATAATGATTTCTCCTAATGAAATGATTTCTGTACAGTAGAAATATCATTTATTTAAACATGCTTAACTTAAAAATGCAATTTTGCTGATTTTCGAAAAGACTTGGGACTGGGGCTCAGAATAAGTAAGACACTTATTCTTGCGATGCAAATACTTCGTAGCTTTCCTTTGTGTGATGACTCGCCCCATCGAAGACATTTGCGGTTACTCGCCCCACCGGAACCATATGCATGACCTACATCCTGTAAGCCCAACTCCCACTGATTGAAGTTTCATTTTATCGTTTGATGTTGTATGACAAATAATGATGCTTTCAATTTTCTCAATTGGATCATATAAAAAGATAATTTCCAGTAAACCAGTAACCACCATTCCCAAATGAATTTAAGCCATTTTTAAGTACATAGTCCCCATCCATCGTCTTTAAAAGATATCTGCTTTTTTGTCATATCTTTGGATGCCCATATTAGCTGTTGACATTGCTAGATAACTTCTTAATAGTGTGAATGCTCTAGAGGGTGTTATTTAGAAAAATATCAGATACTTAAATTATGAACAAATAGTTAACTTGTTAAAAAGTTATGAGTAATGAGATGACAAATTAAATAAAATATTATATAATAATAATTATAAAGTAATGAAAGAATAATAATAAAGGAGTGGGTGAAACTTAAATAGTACATTATTTTCTCGCTGATGTTTATTTTTGATTAAAAAGGGAAGAAGTAACATTGAGATTTATTATAATATAATAATGGAGGTTAATAAAATGGCAGACAACACAGCATTAAAAGATCATTTAAACACATTAGTCGCAACTCAAGGAGTATTATTTACGAAATTGCATCAACATCATTGGTATGTGAAAGGAACCCACTTTTTTGTACTCCATGAAAAGTTTGAGGAGTTATATGATGAAGTGAATGAAGCTTTTGACGAGTTTGCGGAACGATTAATAACAATCGAAGGTAAACCATACTCAACTTTACAAGAGTTCATCGACCATTCACTTATTAAAGAAGCGCCATATACAAATGAAGTTAGTCAAAATGACATGGTAAAAAGTGTGTTAGAAGATTTTGGCCTCTTGGTGAAACATTTAAATGAAGGAATTGAGTTAGCTGGAGAAGTTGGTGACTCTATAACAGAAGATTTATACATTGGTTACAAAACAGATGTTGAAAAACATATGTGGATGTTAAGATCTTATCTAGGATAATGAAAACTCAGGAGAAATTTCTCCTGAGTTTTTTATGTGGGTAAATTCTGATTAATAATCTCAGATAGATTTTTAAACTGTGGCTTGGTTACAAAGTCAACAGCACCAGCCAATAGACATTCTTCGATCATGAAACTTGTCCCAAGTGCAGAGCACATGATAATTTTTGCGTCAGGATTAATTTTGAGTATTCGTGTTAGCACTTCCAAGCCAGAAAGTTCTGGCATATTATAATCTAGTAAAACTAAATCAGGTTTTAGTTTGCGATATTGAAGGATAGCTTCAAGTCCATTTTCAGCCTCAGCTGTTATAATATTTTTATTTTTCAATATTATCTTTTTAATCCAGGTTCGCATGAAAAAAGAGTCATCAACAATTAAAACAGAGTACATAAGTTTATCTCCTTTCATCATTAAGTATCTTATTGTCATTAATCATAGCAAAATAAAAAAGAAAAAGCGATAAACATATTTAAGTTAATGGTATAAAAAATATGTAAAGCTTGTTTTGGATGAAATAAATAAACTGGCCAGCCGTTTCGACTGGCCAACTTAATTTTTAATAAAAAGATGCACCAACAATTATGAGCAAGATGAAAAGCACAACAATTAAAGCAAAGCCTCCACCAAAACCTTGCTGATTACCACAACACTGAGGTTGTTGAGGGGGACAACATTCATAACCATACATTTCTTTTCACCACCTTAGACTCAATATACATTAACATATGCCTGTAGACGAATCTTGCTAGGGCATATGTCTAGATTTTTAATATTGGATCTAAGAAAAGGATTAGATTGAGGAGGGTTAGCGCAGAATTAAGCTAAAATAGCTGCAATTGCTTTTGCAACACCATCTTGATCATTCCTCGTTGTTACAAAATCACATTTTTGTTTGATTTCTTCAACAGCATTTTCCATTGCGACACTTCTTCCTGCTATTTCTAACATAGAAAGATCATTATAATTGTCGCCAATTGCCATTACATTTTTTAATGAAATTCCACTTTTCTCTGTGTATGTTTTTAAAGCTATCCCTTTCTGTGCCTCTGGATGATTAAATTCAATATTGTTTAATCCAGAAGAGGTGACGATCACATCTGTTCGGTTGGTAAAAGTTTGCTTGATTTGATTCAGTTGATCAGGTTCAAAAGAAAAAGCTAAGGCCTTTAAAATTTTAATATTAGGATGATGGACTATCTTAGAAAAGTCATCTGTGAAGATAAACTTTTCCCCTTGGAAACGTTGTTCAACACGTTGTTCAACTTCCTTCTGAGTAATTTCGGGATGATTAGCCAAGACGATCTCAGTTAAAAATTTATTAAAGTCGTCTTGTTCTTTGGCATATATGCCTTTATCGGTGTAAAGTTCTAAGTGGGCTTGCCCATTTTCTGTCACAGTAATAATTTCGTTAATAACGTCTTTATTCATAGCTGTTACATGCAATAGTTGACGATCAACTGAATATTGTTCAGCACCATTTATGCAAATAATTGGACAGCTTAAATTAGCTTTTTCAAGGGGATGTGAAGCCGATTCAAATGATCGTCCGGTTGCCACAACAACTTCAATGCCAGCTTGCTGAGCTTTACGGATTGCTTCAATATTTTTTGGGCTTATCACCCCGATCGGTGATAATAATGTTCCATCTAAATCAATAGCGATTAGTTTTATCATTTATAACACTCCAATGTAATCAAAATTTGCTTAGCTTCATTATTTAACTAAATCAAGTTGTTAAAATTATTAATAGTGCCTTTATCATTGACTGACCTCGTTTGACATTTAGCATATTGAAATAAACTAGCGTACATTTCTTATGGCAAAGCTTTTTACCGGCTGCAGATAAGTATTTTGTGATCATCTAATAGATCAGCAATGGCTATTGCGTTTTCAAGATTGATGTTTAATCTTGTTAAAGTAGGTTTGATCGCTATCCTTTGGAATAACATCATAAGAAACCCTTAATCCATCAAATTGCCTTGTGATGGGAAAAGGGATTCAGTTTGGCAATGATTAGGCTAATCTTCAGGTAAAGGGTATAACAACGCTAGCTAAAATGTTGTCTCGATCAACAGACTGATATGAATAGTTAAGTTTTAAGACAAAATAACTGACGAAGTTTTTAACGTCATTTATGGTGATATTGGCAAACAATTGTATCTTTTGGATACAGAACGAACTCTTGATTATGTAGTACTGAATGAAGTTTCTATAAAACGTTCAGCAATTGTCTACTCTGCTTTGATAATTGCATAACTACTATTATAACCAATATAAGAATCAATTGCTAATTGTGGGGTTAGCTCAGTTATTTCCAGCGATAGGCATCTAGTTGCCGGAAAAAAGCTATGTTTTACTCTTTTGCTTATATCCAAATTTCAACTAGGGATGATTGGATTGTATGATTTGGTCAAGCAACGTTCCATCAGTAATCAGAAATAGAGTTTGAAACTTGGTTAATGTTCTCCTTTAAAATTATGATGCTAATGTCTACTATATCATATTATTCATGGTATAGTTATTAGGAAGAAAGAAATAGCGAAGAGGTGTACATAGTTGTCAGCATTTAATCAGCAATTTGTTATATCTGTACTCATTATTAGTCTAGGTTTTATTTGTAAAAAAATAGGTTTATTAAAAGAATCAGATGGTTCAGGCCTTTCAAGATTGATTTTTAATTTAACGTTACCTGCTTTAATTATAGTTTCGTTTCATGATATGGTTTGGGAACCTTCATTGATGATTTTAGTTTTTTTAGGTTTTATTTTCGGTTTTATATATGCCATTATAGGCATTTTCATATTTAAAAGGGAACAACACTCCGTTAAGGGTATGATGGTTATGATGTTGCCTGGATTAAATATTGGGCTATTTGCCTATCCTTTGGTTGAAGGCATTTGGGGAGCAGAAGGAATTAAGTATTTTGGGATGTTAGATGCCGGTAATGCTTTTATTGTTTTTGGACTTTGCTATTTATTAGGAAGTTATTATTCCAATGGTCAAAATCACTTGACCTTTCCAACGGCTGTTAAAAAACTTACAGGTTCTATTCCATTGATGGTGTATTTTTTTGTGTTTATAATTAATGTATTAAATATTTCAATCCCCTCGACTATTATTGAAGCGGCTTCAGCTATATCAGCAGCTAATATGCCTTTATCACTATTGTTGCTTGGTTTGTATTTAAGTTTTGACATCGATCACCGATACATAAAGTTATTGGTTAAATATATTAGTGCACGTTACGGAATTTCTTTAGTGATCGGGTTAGTGATTTATTTCTTCTTACCAGCTTCGGAAATGATTCGAACAACATTGTTGATCGGGCTTAGTTTACCGATTCCACTTGCTCACATCCCTTACGCGGAGGAATTTAACTATGATAAGCATTTTATTGGTGCTGTTTCAAATATAACGTTGTTGATTAGTTTTTTCCTCCTCTGGTTTATGGTGAATTTAATTTTTTGAGGGATTAGATATAGATTTTAAGAAGACATACTTGTTCGATCAAAAAAGATTTATGTCATTTACCGGTACTAATTCGTCCTATATGTCGTAAGATTCCCACTTGAAAAAATTAGAAAACATATCATTTCTAGGTATTAGATTCAATAGCCAGTAATGGTCCGATTGGTTCAAGAGCCTTTAGGGAGGCCTTTTTTTGGTCATATCTTTAAGTGCATGCCCTTATGTTCAGTAGGGGTGATAAGAACACTCCCGTTAAGTGAAGTTTCGCTTTATGATTAACCTTATACGCCTGGAATTTCACAAGAATTTTGATTCCTAAAGTTAGCTCAAGAAATACCGATATCAAAGGTAGTTTATTTATCAAAAAATTAGCGAAAAAGCCCAAAAATAGGAGATAATATGCTAAAGTTGGTTTAGGTAATCAAAAAATTAAGGTGATCATGTGACTAAACAAAAATCTATGGTAATTCTATCGATTGGATTAGTATTGTTAATTGGTATTATTGTTCCGACATTAATCAGTAAACAATCAGGTTCTCAAGAATCTCGTCAAGAAAATGGGGAGAGGATGTTGTTATCAACTGAGTTTGCCCGATCGACTCGATTTTTGATGTCCAAAGGTATGCTTGATATTGGGACATTACAGGAAGAGGAAGAAGAACTTGAGGAATTAGATGATCCTGAGAAAAATGAAGAAGAGTTAGAGACTGTAGAGCAGAATTGGACTGAGGAAATCAATGATACACCGACAGCTCCAGTTCAACATAATCAATCGTCGGGTGATAGTAGTAGCTCATCTAGAGAAAACGGAGAGAGAACTTCAAGTGGAAATGATGACAACTCATTATCAGTAGAAAACAGTGGAGAATCTTCAAATGAAGATGACACCGGCTCATCTAAAGGAAATAGTGAAGATCCAAGTGAAAATAGTAGTGGCTCTGGCTCATCTGAAGAAGAGGGTAAGGATTCATCAGGAGAAAATGAGAAAGATTTATCAGAGGAAGACAATGATGATTCTTTGGATGATGGCAAAGAAACTGACGAACCTGATGCCAGTATTGAAGAACCAGAATAACTATCAGTCCCTGATTTTGATGAATAGTGAATGGTGATTTTTAACTAAAGAGGAGCTGTTGCACAATGAAAAATAGATTGTGTAACAGCTTTTTTATGACTAGAAAGACTGAGTTAGAATGATTACCATTCTAGCTACAACATTTTAATCTATTCGAGTAGTCTTTAATCAGATGAATGGGGTGGTAGAATAAACACAAGGGAGACATTTCAATAAGAAAAAATGCTCAAAATGTTTCTTCTCTTGCTTATAAGGAACATTTCAATGATGTGAGAGGTTCAAAATGTTCCTTCTTCCACACAGATGGGACATTTCACTAATATGCGAGGTTCAAAATAGCTCTTTTCATGTTCAGAAAAGACATTTCAATGATAAGCAAGGTTCAAAATGTCTCAACTCAGAGGGTACATTTTCGAGGAATGTCTACTTTAGTAATATAATAGAAACACTCATAAGGAACATTTCAGTGCTGCGAGAGACTCAAAATGGCTCCTTTCTGTGATTTCGAACATGGCATCGCTAGATCGCTAGCTATGAAGATCAACTCGATATTTTTAAATAGAGTTTGGCTTGATTTCATTCTTTAAATGGGTTCCCTAGATAAATGATTTAATTTTACGTGCTCGAGCATAAATTTTATCACAAATAACCATCTGTAAAACTCGGGGCAACAATGGGTTTCGATGGGGCGAGTAACCGCAGTCCCACGACGTTGGTCATGCAGGCGTTACCACACGATGTGGTGGTTTTAGCCTGTGGTCCTTTTATCTTTTACACATTGTACAAAAGCATAGTGACAAAAGATTTAAGTGAACATTAATGGAGCTTTTATAAGACGCCGTTTTGACAACGGCATTTTTCCACAGGAAATATTTCGAATTTTCGATTGAATTACTTTTCGTTACATAAATATATGTTATAATCAATTTATGTAACATAGGGGGTGTCATAATGTCGAAAGCCGAACCTATAATTGATACAGGTATCATAAGGTCAATTATTAATGCAAGTAATGAAAATCCAACACGAAACTATTGCTTTGTTTTGTTAGCCTTATATACAGGGCTGCGAATGAAGGATCTACTACGATTGAAAAAAAAGGATTTATATGATGATGAAGATATTCTTTCGTTTTTATATTTATCTACTTATCCAGATCTTCCAATCTATTTAAATCCACAGATACAACAGTTGATTCATACATACGTAGGGAGTCAATTTCTTAAAGAGAATGATTTTCTATTTCAATCAAAGGAGACAGGGGAGCCTATCTCTCGTCAACAAGCCAATCGGATTATTAAGCAAATTGCTAAACAACATGATATTACGGGTTCAGTTAGTATGCATACATTGCGAAAAACATTTGCCTATCATGCTTATCGAAATGGGATTGCTATTTCACTGATTCAGAAACGTCTCCATCAAAAAACAATAAGATCTACGAAACGTTATATTGGCTTAGAGAATCTAAAAATGGCTAAAATAAAAATTGATGTTCGATTTTAGCAAGGACATAAAGACCTTATCAATAAATCATTTTAAATTAGCTCATTAGAAGATCTGGAGACTAAAGAGAGAGGCTGATTAATTATGGCAAGAATAACATGTGATTATTTTTCAGAAACACTGACTAAGAATACAACGATGACGGTTATTTTACCTGAGCAAACAGAGACTCAGGTGGGGATGAAAAATACGAAACGGTCAAGTTGCCTTCATCCAACCTTATATCTACTACACGGATTTAGTGATGATCATTCGATTTGGACACGTCGAACATCAATTGAGCGTTATGTTGCTGAGCTGGGTTTAGCAGTTGTTATGCCCGATGTTGATCACAGTTATTATGCAGATATGAGTTATGGTAATAAATATTGGACATTTCTTTCAGAAGAGCTTCCACGTATAGCACGCTCATTTTTCCCCTTGTCTGATCAAAGGGAAGATAATTTTGTTGCTGGTTTATCGATGGGTGGCTATGGTGCCTTTAAATGGGCGTTAAATAAACCTGAACAATTCGCAGCTGCTGCCTCATTATCAGGTGCACTAGATATAGTGAATCGTAAGCAAGTAGATCGAATGGAGACTTTGTATAATGCTTTTGGTGGAAAAGCACTTGATGGAACAAAGGCTGATATTTTTCATTTGGCTAAGCATGTCGATCAATCATCTGGTCCAAAGCCAATGCTTTATCAAGCTTGTGGTAAAGAAGACTTTCTTTATCAAGAAAACGTTCGCTTTAAGCAATTAACGGATCAACTAGCTTTAAATATTGAAACGATCTTTGATCATGGTGACCATGAATGGAGTTATTGGGATTATCACATTCAAAAAGTTTTAAATTGGTTACCTTTGCAGTGATATTAAACCAACAGTACCTAAACGTGCTGTTGGTTTTTTGAAAAATATGAGTAAATCAGTACAGGTAATTAGAATAAATTATGCTAAACTATAATTGTTCATTAAATATAGAAATAAGGTGAAAGCAATGGAGATTCTTATTGTAGAAGATGAAAAGAAATTAGCACGGGCCTTACAATTAGAATTAGAATATGAAGATTATCAGGTAACACTAGTTCATGATGGGCGAGAGGCATTGACACTTATTAATGAGCATACTTATGATCTTATTTTACTGGATATTATGCTGCCAAGTCTGAGCGGTATGGAAGTTTTACGCCGAATAAGAAAAGATGAAATTCAGATACCCGTTATTTTACTAACGGCTAGAGATGCTACCTATGATAAAGTGAGCGGCTTGGATTTAGGTGCGAATGATTACATTACAAAACCATTTGAAATAGAAGAATTATTGGCAAGAATCAGAGCTCAGTTACGAAACATTCAAAGGCAAAAAACAAAACATTCAGCCATTGAGATTGATCAGTTAATAATTGATGAAGCACAACATCAAGTGACTTGGAAAAACCAAATAGTTGAATTAACAAAGCGTGAATTTGATCTGCTGATTTACTTGGCCAAGAACGTTAATCATGTGCTATCTCGTGATCAATTGCTCAGTCGAGTTTGGGGTTTTGATTATGCAGGTGAAACGAATGTTGTCGATGTTTATATTCGTTATTTACGTCAAAAAATTGACTATCAATTAATCGAGACGGTCAGAGGGATCGGTTATATTATAAGGGATGAATAAGATGACATTAAGACAGAAAATAACTTTAACTGCTATGCTTATTATGCTGATCTTCTTAATCATCGTATTTGGCTCAATTTATTTCTCGTTTCAATATGTAACAATTGAACAGGAAATGGAAAGAATTGAAAGCCAATCCTCGGTGATAAGAGAAGCATTAGCAAGTGAAGCTGGACAAGAGGTAGATGCCAGTCAACTATTACGTGCCTACGTACCGACAAATGGAATGATTCGAGTGATTGATGAAGATAATAACGCCTTACAAACTGTAACACGTGATCAGGCATTAACATCAATTGGAGCGATTTATTCAACTGGTGAGCATTTAGAGCAAGTGAATGATTCAGAGCTCGGCCGTTATGCCCGTTTGACGTTTCCATTAATATGGACAGATGGACAAGTCGTGACACTTGAAGTGATTGAATGGATTGATCAAGTTGATGAAACAATGGCGACATTATTTTATGTGCTAATCATTGCTCTCTTCATTATGATTATCCCTGTCTGGCTAGCAGGTAAAGGAATTAGTCATATCGTGATCAAGCCGATTAATCGATTAAATCAAGTGATGGAGGCAAATCAAACGGATGGAGAATGGGAATTAATCGAAATAGATACGCGGGCCCATGATGAATTAACTCAACTTGGCGCGACTTATAATGAGATGAACCAACGGATTAAAGATAATTTTTCAAAGCAAGAACAGTTTGTTTCGAATGCGTCACATGAGTTAAAAACACCGATTGCAATTATTAAAAGTTATGCTCAGTTGATTCAGCGCCAAGGGAAAGAGAACCCTGAGGTTATTGAGGAATCGGTAGAAGCGATTGATTTTGAAACCAATCGAATGACACAATTGATTCAGCAAATGCTTACCTTGGCCACGTTAGACCGTGGAAATGGGTTAACATATCAAACAATTGATTTAGTTAGGCTTTCACGTGATACGATTCGAACGATCTCGTCAACCTTTGATCGAGAAATTCATTTTGACTCAAATGTCGAACGAGCTGAAGTTAGCATTGATCCAGAGAAAATAAATCAAGTCTTGTACATTTTATTAGATAATGCAAGAAAATACAGTACTGAATTAATTGAATTCAAAATTAGATTAGCTGAAGATCACGTCACGATTGAGGTAACCGATCATGGTGAAGGAATTAATCAAGCTGATCAAGAAAAAATATTTGATCGTTTTTACCGTGTTGATAAAGCGAGAAGTCGAGAAACGGGCGGAACGGGTCTCGGGCTTTCAATTGCTAAATCAATTATTAATGCACATGATGGTCGCCTAACACTTTCAAGTAATCCTGGTGAAGGTTCAACTTTTTCGATTATAATTCCAAATTAATTCTTTTCTCATCAAATTCTCATTTTATTTAAAGTTCATTTTCATTTTCCTTCGATAAACTAAAGATAATCAAATAAGGAGGTAATGAATCATGAAAAAAGCAACAATTAAAGCAATTGCAAGTATAATTGGAGGGCTCATCGTATTTACGATTGCATTTTTTATCTTTCAATCATCGCCAAGTACTTCTCAAGCGACAATGTCAGAAGAAGAAGCAGAGCGACTAGCTTTAGAACAATATCAAGGTGATGTGCTTTCAGTCGAATATGATGACGGACGTTATGAAATTGAAATTAAAGGTGATGTAGCAAGCTATGAATTAAAATTAGATGCAGAAACAGGCGAAATATTATCACTAGAAGAAAAGACTGATTCAAATCAAGTGGCTTCAGAGAAAGAGACGAATGAAAATGCAACGAGTCAAGATGAGAATAGAAATCAAGAAAAAGATGACAGTACGAATCAAGAAAACAATGAGACCACGCAAAATGCAAATAAAAATGGAACAAAAAATGTTGTTATTTCAGATCTAGACGCCATGGAAATTGCTCATGACAGAGTACCCAATGCGACTATGGTGGAATTTGAGTTAGATTCTGATGATGGCCAATTATATTATGAAATTGAAATGCATACAGACGATCAAGAAATTGATCTAGAAATTGATGCTTATACAGGTGAGATTATCATGTATTCATTTGATCAGTTGGAAGGTACACGACAAGGATACAGTGATATTATGACGATTAAAGAGGCAAGGGAAATAGCTTTAGCAGAGGACTCTGAAGCTGTTATTAAAGAGATTAACTTAGACAGAGATGATGGTAAATATTATTATGAAGTTGAAATGAAAACATCGAGATACGAAATTGAGTTAGATATTGATGCCCAGACAGGTGAAATTGTTGAGTTAGAGTATGATGATTGGGATTAGCAAAATAAAAAGAGAACGAGTTAACTCGTTCTCTTTATTGTTTTTAGTTATTATTCTTTAACAACGTTAGCTGCTTGTGGGCCACGGTTGCCTTCTTCGATATCGAAAGTTACGCTTTGTCCTTCTTCAAGTGTTTTAAAGCCTTCGCCTTGAATTGCTGAGAAGTGTACGAAAACATCATCTTGCCCTTCAACTTCGATAAAACCAAAACCTTTGTCTGCATTAAACCATTTTACTGTACCTTGTGCCATATTACTTTTCCTCCTAGTGTGGTCTATCCACACACATGTATTACTATTCTTGCTCAAGCATCAAAACGAAACCTTTCACGATGTCAGTTACTTGAAGTGTTTTGTCGAACAAAATAGCTATTGTTATTATAACAAGCCGTCTAACCAATTGCAAGCCTTTCTGAATAAAATTACGAAAGTATTTCTTAAAAATTCTGAAATCTTACTCATTAACAAAATTTACATCTAAAAGTAAGACTGGGATAAAAGAAAATGAAGGAGTTAGAAAAACGAAAGATATTCAAATAAATTGGGATAATCATTCATTTTTTTGTATAACTTTTTTTCACCAAATGAAACGATCAAATCGTTATGAAAAGCCATCTATTCGTATTTTATATAGATAAGCCCTCGTGAAAAGCGCAATATATTACAGCTGCGACAATTTATCACAGATAACCGTCCGTAAAACTCGGGTCAACAACGGGTTTCGATGGGACGAGTAACCGCGCTAAGGAAAACTACGGAGCTTTACACCGCAAGAATAAGTGGTTTTCTTATTCTGAGTCCCAGGACGTGAAGAACTTAGCTTGTGTTCCTCATTATGAATCAGTGGGAGCTAGGAGAACGCAGATTAAAACCGTCACCTCTGGGGTTGCGATTACTCACCCCATCCAAAAGACTTGGGACTGGGGCTGTGATTACTCGCCCCACCGGAACCATATGCATGACCTACATCCTGTAGGCCCAACTCCCACTGATTGAAATTTCGTTTTATCTAAAATTCGTGTTTAGGATAATTATTTTTGTTCTGTCACGGTCTCGAGAAATTTCCTTTTTGATCAACAAGTAAACTTTACTTTATCAAATCGTTAAATTAAAATTGAAAAATAGATTGAAAATTAACAACTAGATAGTATAATGTAACAATTATATTGTATTTAGTGAGGAGTATTTTAATGGGAGAGAAGCGATCGATTTACGGATTGACCCAAGAACAATTAACAAATTGGTTTATTGAACAAGGAGATAAGAGCTTTCGGGCTAAACAGGTTTGGGATTGGTTATATGTCAAAAGAGTGAATCATTTTGATGAAATGACAAATATCAATAAGAAAACCCGTCAGTTACTTGCTGACCACTTTGCAATTGAAACATTGACAGAAACTATTAAGCAAGAGTCGAAAGACGGGACGATCAAATTCTTATTTAAGCTAGCTGATGGACATTTGATTGAGACAGTGCTTATGCGATTTTCATATGGATTATCTGTCTGTGTAACGACACAGGTTGGCTGTAATATAGGTTGTACATTTTGTGCGAGCGGCTTATTAAAGAAAAATCGTGATTTGACGAGTGGAGAAATTGTTGAGCAAATCATGAAGATTCAAAAATATTTAGATAGACAAGAAAAAAAGGAGCGAGTGAGTCATATTGTTGTCATGGGGATTGGCGAGCCGTTTGATAATTATGACCATACCATGAGCTTTTTAAGAATTGTTAATGATCAAGATGGCTTATCAATTGGAGCCAGGCATATTACGGTTTCAACAAGTGGCTTAGCACATAAAATTCGTGCATTTGCAGATGAGCAGTTACAGGTGAACTTAGCCGTTTCACTCCATGCACCTAATGATGAATTGCGAACACAAATTATGAAGATTAACAAAGCCTTTCCCTTAGAGAAGCTAATGGCTGCAATTGATTATTATCTAGCAAAAACAAACCGACGAATTACGTTTGAATATATCTTGCTTAAAGGAGTTAATGATCATCCAGAAGAAGCTCTTCAATTAGCAGAGTTGCTCAAGGATAAACGTCATTTGTCTTATGTGAATTTAATTCCCTATAACCCTGTCGAAGAACATAATCAATATGAACGAAGTGAGAAACAAGCTATTGTGAAATTTTACGAGACCTTACTAAAGGCAGGAATAAACGGTGGAGTTCGAGTCGAACAAGGCTCTGACATAGATGCGGCATGTGGCCAACTCAGAAGTAAGCAAATGAAAAAACAATAAAAGTCAAACATCACCTAACCAACAAGAAAATAGGTGGTGTTTTTTAATTAAAGGATTTTGATAAGGTGACGATAAATCTACCAGGAAAGGGTTGCACAAGTCTAAAGGCTATGCTATCCTATATTTATAAGTCTGAGCAACCGTTTGCTCAAATGTTGCATTATATAAGTTGAAGCGAGAATACACAGAAGACTATATGTTGTTTTTACTATGCAAATATATGAAAACCAATCATTTGAAATTATAATAGATAAAAATAAATGCAATCGCTTTCCTTTATACAACAAGAGAATGGAGAAATTGGGGGAACAAGATGATCAGTAAAAAGTGGTGGAAAGAGGCGGTAGCCTATCAAATTTATCCGAGAAGCTTTAAAGATACAAATGGTGATGGGATTGGAGATCTCCAAGGTATCATTGAAAAATTAGATTATTTAAAGGGTTTAGGTATTAATGTTGTTTGGATCAGTCCAATCTATCAGTCGCCAAATGATGATAATGGTTATGATATTAGTGATTATCAAGCGATTCTTGCTGATTTTGGTTCGATGGCTGATTTTGATCAACTTTTAGCTGAAACACACAAGCGTGGAATGAAATTGATTATGGACCTAGTTATTAACCATACATCAGATGAACATGCTTGGTTTGTTGAGTCTCGTTCATCTAAGGATAATCCTTATCGAGATTACTATATTTGGCATCCTGGCAAAGATGGAAAAGAACCGAATAATTGGGAATCCATCTTTAGTGGCCCCGCTTGGGAGTATGATGAAAAAACAGAAGAATACTATATGCATGTTTTTTCTAAGAAACAACCTGATTTAAATTGGGAAAACCGAAAGGTACGTGAAAGCTTATATGAAATGGTCAATTGGTGGTTAGATAAAGGGATTGATGGATTTCGAGTCGATGCGATTTCCCATATTAAAAAGCTAGATGGTTTTCCTGATATGCCAAATCCAGAGAACAAAAGGTATGTTGAAGCTTGGGATGGCCATATGAATCGTCCAGGGATCGATAAATTATTGACTGAATTTGCTGATCGAACGATTAATAATTATGATGTGATGACAGTTGGGGAAGCAAATGGGGTTGGGATAGATGACGCTGAACAGTGGGTAGGAGAGAAGAACGGCTATTTTGATATGATCTTCCAATTTGATCATTTAGAATTGTGGAGCACAAGTGTTGAAGGGGGTCTGGATTTACCTGCCTTAAAAACAGCTTTGACTAAATGGCAAAAAGGATTAGAAGGTAAAGGATGGAATGCCTTATTCTTTGAAAATCACGATCAATCACGCTCTGTTTCGACATGGGGAAATGATACAAAGCTAAGAAAAACATCGGGAAAGGCTCTAGCCACATTATATTTCTTTATGCAAGGAACCCCCTTTATTTATCAAGGACAAGAAATTGGAATGACAAATGTTCAGTTTGATTCGATTGAAGACTATAATGATGTGAAAATTAAAAATCTATATCACTTTGAACGCAGTGAAGGGAAATCACATGAAGAGGTTATGGAGATCATTTGGAAAAATGGTCGAGACAATTCACGGACGCCCATGCAATGGACGAGTGAACCAGAAGCTGGATTTACAACAGGTACACCTTGGTTAAAGGTCAACCCAAATTATCCAGATATAAATGTTGAACAGAATTTAACAGATCCAGAGTCCATTTATCATTATTATCGCCAGATGATAGATTTGAGAAAGTCAACGGATACATTAATTTATGGAAGTTATGATTTAATAGCTGAGGACCATGGTCAAGTATATGCCTATACTAGAACATTAGGAGATGATAGTTATTTTATCGTTGTCAATATGTTTAATCAACAAACCACACTAGATTTATCTTCTGATATGACATTTGCTGAATTGAAAATGAGCAATTATCGTATCCATGATGAGTTAAATGCAAATATGAGATTACGTCCGTTTGAGGCAAGAATCTATCAATTAAAATAATAAAAAGGGAAGAGATGTTTCAAAGCAAGTCTCTTCCCTTTTACCATTTAAAGGGTGTTTCTTGATAAACAAAGTAATTTAGCCAATTAGAAAAGATTAAATAGGCTTCGGAACGCCAATGATTCTTAGGTTGTTTGAGAGTATTATTATCAGGATAGTAATTTGTTGGTACATGAATATCAAGTCCCTTAGCTAAATCACGTTGGTATTCACGAGAAAGTGTATCTGCATCATATTCAATATGACCAGTGATCATCACATGTCTCTCATCTTTAGATACAATTAAAAAGGGGCCTGCTTGTTCGGAATAATCTAAGACAGAAAGCTCCTTGTGATTGGCAACGGCTTTGTAATCAGCATCTGTATAACGAGAATGAGGTACATTGAATTGATCATTTATGCCACGAACAAGTTTATTTGTCGGCTCAATTAATTGATGGGTAAAAATGCCGCTGATCTTATTACTCCGGTTTGATTTAGAAATATGGTAATGGTGGTATAGTGCCGCTTGTGCCCCCCAACAAATATGCAGGGTTGAAGTGACATGTTCATTTGTCCAGTTCATTATGGTTACAAGCTCATCCCAATAATCGACTTGTTCAAAGTCAAGTTGTTCGATTGGGGCTCCAGTTATGATCATTCCATCATAACGCTTGTTTTTTATTTCAGAGAAAGTAAGATAGAATTTTTCCAAGTGTGATTTCTGGACATTTTTAGATTGGTACGTTTCTGTATGAATAAAATCAACGGATACTTGCAATGGCGAATTACTCAATAAACGAAGTAACTGGGTTTCAGTTCGCTCTTTATCAGGCATTAAATTTAAAATAAGAATATTTAAGGGGCGAATATCCTGAGTCGTAGCTCGATCTTTTTCCATTAAAAAAATATTCTCTTTTTCTAAAATGGATCGCGCAGGTAATGACTTAGGTACATTAATAGGCATTAATAATTTCTCCTCCTATCCGACACTCTTTTAGAGTCGTTAACGACAATTATAGCCTGCTTTTCATTTATCAGCAATGAAAAGTTTGATATTTCTGAAATTAATTCACTAATAAAAGTTACCCTAAATGCAGCAGGTCTTTACAGTAGATGGATGATTCTAGATTTATACTGTTAGATGATTAGCTTTTGTGGATGAATGTATAAGAACCCCTCATGGCAGCCCAAATCGTGACACCGCCATTCTACAAATAAGTCCCCTTTTTCGTGTAGAAACCACTATGGTACTATCAGATTACATGATTAGGTTATCTTCTATTAACTATCCATTACTTATCATATTTAAAAAAAGAGAGAACACTATCAGGATTTAGGCTCAAATTATGTCAAACAAAAATATCAAGATAGAGAAATAAAAAGGATTGAATATTAACAAGAGGAAAGGATATGCGAACTCAATTTCAAATCATTATACTTCTAAAATGGAAATATTTACATCATAATTTATCTTAAAGCCCTTCAAAAATTGAA